>JBBQIZ010000133.1:0-12555 GCA_038325425.1 Chthoniobacterales bacterium | reverse complement strand
ACTAGCGGGTGTCCTCAAACCAACTGACGACTTTGTAATCCGAGATCAGCCCGCCGTCGGCCAGCGCTTCGTCGTAGTGGACGGCCTGCACCCCGGTCATGCCGATGGTCCATCCGACGAAAGAGCCGAAGATGGAGTCACTGTTGCCACCCCCGACCATGCTCACGTTGTAGCTGGGGGCATAAACCGTCCCGCGAAATCCGCCGTTGCCGGCGATCTTCATGTTCCCCGGGCTCTGCGGAGAACCGTCGGCATTTTTCGCCCGGTCCAGACCGTAAAATTGGAGGTTCAGGGGCGAGTTCGTGTTGATGATCCCATTGCCGGTGATGTCCACGTCGCCAGCCACAAAGACCCGCACTTTCACCCCGGGATCGACGACGATCTGGGCCTGGCCGCTGGTCGAGATGCTCCCGCTGACGATGATCTGGGCATAGGTGGCGCTGCCGTCGGCCGCGCCGCGGATACGCAGGTAGTTCTGCCCGGAGAGATTGATCGAGGACACTTTGACCTGGGTGGTCGTGCCGGCCTTGGCATCGATGATCGTGGTGCCGGAGATGGTGCCCGGGGTGCCGACATCGGCGAGCACGGTCGGGGCGGTGACCTCGAAGAGTTCCTGGTAAAAGTCATCGCGGATTTCGCCGGTGACGTTGCTCGCATTGAGGACGGTGCCGCCATTGGTCGAGGCATCGCCGTAGATATGGGCGCTGCCCGCCTCGATGAGCGTACCATTGGTGGCGACGTGGCCATTCTCCTGGCGCTTGGCCGGATCGTAAAAACCAAGGGTCGATTTGGCCGTGTCGCGCGAATCGTAGCTGTCCACGACGATGTTGTGGTTGTTCAGGTTAATCGTCTTCACGCCGAAGAGCGCGAGCCGGAACACGCCCACGGGCTTGACGATCGCCTCGATCAACCGCGTCGCCTGGGGCAGCACCGACTCCCCGGTGCGCCGATCGCGCCGGAGATCGAATTTCCGGAGCCGGAGATCGATCTTGTCGCCCGCCACGACCGGAACTCCGGGGATATTCGCCACCCCGAGCGAACGGACGCGAAACCACTGCTCGCCCGTAGCATCGACCAGTTCGGTGGGCGCATCCACAGCCACTCGGGCGTAGGAGCGCTGCCCACCTTCGCCCTCGCGCAGCAGGACCTTCGAGGTGTAATAGGAGGCGACGGAAGTGGGGTCGGGATTGGCCAGCGCCTCCGACTCCGGGCTGTCGGACCAGGAAGCGAACGCGCCCTCGGGATCGTACAGGCCGCGGCGCAGTTCATTGACCGCGAGGTCGATGCCTCCTTCGGAGGCAAGCAGGGCCTCCTGCCAGGTGGCATTTTGATGCACCTGCCGATAGCGGCTCTGGATGACCTGAAAGGCAATGGCTCCCGCCGACGCGAGGACGCCCAGAAAGACGAGGGAGACAATCAAAATGGAACCGGAGGAGTGTTGGGCGTTTTTCATGCGAGGTCAGCCCTGCCGCTTGTTGCGCAGGAGAGTGGTTGTCGTGGTGGCGGTGCCGTCGCGACTGCTGGCGCGGGTTGCCGTGGAAAACTGGAAGCGGGACACAAACGTCACGGAGACCTGGATGCTCTGCCCGAGGTCGAGGAAGGTCAGTTGGAAATTCGAGACATCGTTGGCCAGGGCGGTGAGGCGCGTGCCTTCCTGGCGGTAGATCGTCGCGCCGTTTTTGTAGTAAACGATCTCCTTTGAGCTGGTCCCGTAAACCGCGGTCCCCCCCTGAATCTTGGGAGTGCGCGGCAGTCCATCGCTATCGTAGTAGTCCGGGATGGTGATCGTCAGGCGCGAGTTGTCCGTCGAAACCGTGAGGGCGCGCCGAAGATCCAGATTCATATAATCGGTCAACCGCATCTGTTCCGCTTGGGCGACGATATGGTGTTTGCTGGCCGCAAAACTCTTCAGCAGCGAGATCGCGCCGGTGATCAATCCGGCGCAAAGCACGCTCGCCGCCGCCATGCCGATCAGCAATTCGGTCAGCGTCCAGCCCCTTTGGCCTCGACGGGAAAGTGGGGATGTTTTCATGGGGTTCAGTTCTTCCCGGGTTTTCCGCCGACGTTGCCGCGGCCATTCCCATTGCCGTTATTCGCCGCCGGGATCGGCGTCGGGGTCGGGGTCGGGGTCGGAGTCGGAGTCGCGATGGGCAGGGGTGTTGAGCCTTCGTTTTCGGAGACCGTCGGAGCCGGCGTGCCGGTGGGCGGGCTGGAAGGGCTCCCGGCGGCGGCGCCGAACGCCGGCAGATTCATCCGGCTGATCCCGCCGTTGGACATCAGAGTCGTGGTGGCCCGCGACCGGATGCGGCCGTCGGAACCGGTCCACGACACCAAAAGCTCGACCCGCGCGAGGCGTTCCCTCGCCAGCCCCGTCCCGCTGAGCAGCGTCACCCGGTTTCCGTTCGCCTGGCGCTGCACCACCAGCTTCTGGGCCGCATCAGGATCGGGATACGCCTCGACCGTCACCTTTTCCGAGAGCGCACTCAGCGGGAGGGAAGACGCTGGCGCCGCCGCCAACAGCGTATCTTTCAAATAATCGGAGCTCGTGATCTTGCGCCAATCCGCCAACCGGAGCTGCTCGGCCCGTTGTTGCAGGCAAAGGGTGGCGGCGTTCGACTGGCGCGCCGACTTGACGCTTCGCAGATTCGCCTGGTTCAGCAATGCGACCGCCAGAAATCCGATCAAAGCGACCCCGGCGGCGATCAGCAGTTCGACCAGCGTAAAGCCGGATTCAGATGAGACTTGGGCTCTTTGCACGTCACCCAAAGGAAGCATCAACAGTACCGTCCGGCGCAATCTAAGGCATTTACTATAATTATCATATTCGATGACGCACGTTCTACAGAACCCCGACTCAGCAGGATGGATCGCCTCCGAATCCGCTGACCGGGGCGACCGAAGGGGCGCTGTCGTGCGTTATCACTCTTGCGGCACCGGCACTGCTTGCGGGCCGCCGCTCCGCTCATGCCTTTCACCGTCCCGACTGAGTCGATTCCCCCCGCTCCCTCTTTGGTGCCGATCGCGGAACGGGCGTGCTCCTGGGTTCGGCGCGTGGCGATCGCCGTGGCGATCACCCTTGGGGGCAGCAATCTGCTCATCTGGCTGCATGGGGCGGTCCCGGACGTGATGATCCAATCCGGCCTGATGGTCATGCGCATGAACACGTCCCTCGGGATCACTGGTGCCGCGCTGGCCTTGGCCTGCTGGAGTCGCGCCCCGGGCCCCGGGCGTCGGCGGTTGGCGCAAGGCTTGGCGTTGATCCCGGCGCTGATCGGGGGCCTGACGGCGACGCAGGATCTGGCCCTCATTGGCCTCGGCATCGATCGCCTCTTCGCTCCGGGCACCATTCCCGGCGATCTCGCCGATACCTACGTCCGCCACCCGGGACGCATGAGTCTGAATGCGGCGCTGTCGCTGTTCTGCCTCGGCCTGGCGCTGCTCACGCTGGACTGGAGCGTGCCGCTCGGAAAGCGCCGCCTCTGGGCGGCCCCGGGACTGGCGATGCTTGGCGCCTTACCCGTCTCGCTCGGCCTGGTCGGGTATCTCCTGAGCATCAATACCTTCACCGGGCTGCTGCGCTCCACGAATATCCTGCTCCATGCCGCCATGGCGCTGCTCGCGCTGGCTCTGGGCATCCTCGCCGCACGACCCGAACGGCCTCCGGTCCGGCGCATCCTCTCCACCGGCGCGGATGGCGTGCTCCTGCGGTGGACCTTGCCGGGCTCGACCGTGCTCCTGCTGACCCTCGGTTGGTTCATCGGGCGCGGCCGGGAGTCCGGGCTCATTGTGGCGGGCGAGGGTTCCGCGCTCACGCTGTTCGGGGGACTGGTCCTGCTCTTCGGGCTTCTCCTGCTGGCCAGCCGGGCGGTCGGCCGGCAGGAATCGAGGGCTTTGGCGGCGAGTGAAGCGCTGCGGCACGGTGAGGAGCGCAGTCGGGCGATCGTCGATACGGCCTTGGATGCGGTCATACTCATCGATGGCGTGGGCTTGATCGTGGATTGGAACCCGGCGGCCGAGCGGATCTTTGGCTGGCGGCGCGACGAAGTGCTCGGTCGTTCACTCGCCGATTGCATCATCCCGGAAGAACTGCGCGCCGCGCACAACCGGGGGCTGGCGCACCTCAAAGCCACCGGCGAAGGACCGATTCTCGGCAAGCGACTGGAGCTGCCCGCGGTGCGGCGGGATGGCACCAAATTTCCCGTCGAACTGAGTATCAATCCCCTGCCCGGGACGGAACGAATGCTCTTCGTCGGCTTCCTCCGCGACATCACCGAACGGCAGGCCGCCGAGGAGAAGTTGCGGGCCGCCAGGGACACCGCCGAGGCGGCGTCGCGAGCGAAGGATCATTTTGTCGCCGCCCTTTCCCACGAGTTGCGCACCCCGCTCACCCCGGTGCTGCTCAGCGCCGCCGCGCTGCGGGAAGACGAGCGCCTGCCCCTGGATGTCCGCACGCAGATGGCGATGATGGAGCGCAACATCGCGCTGGAGGCCCGGCTGATCGACGATCTCCTCGATCTGACCAGGATCACCCGCGGCAAACTCCCGCTGCGCATCGAGCCGTGTGACACGCATTCGCTCCTCTGCCATGCCATCGAGATCGTCCGGGACGAGGCACTGGGCAAAAAGATCGCGCTCGACGTGGACCTCACGGCGGAGCGCTTCGGCGTGAATGGGGACCCGGCGCGCCTGCAGCAGGTCTTTTGGAATCTGCTCAAGAACGCCGTGAAATTCACCGCCGCCGGCGGGCGGATCGGGATCAGGACCCACGACGATCTGGATCACAACCACCTGGTCATCGAAGTCCATGACAACGGCCTCGGCTTTCCGCCCGAAGCCGCCGACCTGATTTTTCAACCCTTCGAGCAGGCCGGCCGGGAGGGCGATCATCGTCTCGGCGGCCTCGGCCTGGGGCTCGCCATCGCGCGCGCGATCGTCGATCTGCATGGCGGGGTGATCCGCGCCGGCAGCCCCGGTGCCGGGCTCGGCGCGACGTTCACGATCGAATTCCCCTGCCCCATCGCGCCGCCGCACGGCATGCTAACGGCGGAGTCCTTCGAGGCCCCCAAGGAAAGCGCCGCCCTGCCCCGACGCATCCTCCTCGTCGAAGATCACGAACCGACGCTCGAGGTGCTCAGCCGGCTCCTCCGGCGCGCGGGACACGAGGTCATGACCGCGCAAAGCGTCGCGTCCGCGCAGGCCATTGCGGCGCAAGAAAGCTTCGACGTTCTCATCTCCGATCTCGGACTGCCCGACGGCACCGGGCTGGAATTGATCGCCTCCCTGCGAGCCCGCCATACCGCCTTCCCGGCGATCGCCATTTCCGGCTATGGCATGGAGGAGGACTTGCTCCGCACGCGCGCCGCCGGGTTCGCGACGCACCTCGTCAAACCGGTGGATTTCGATCAACTCCGCCACGCCCTGCGGAAGCTCGATCCCGTGGCTTGAGGCGGGCCCCGCTCGCCCGCGCACCCTGCTCAAGACAAGCTACCCCGCATGGATTCGAACCATGACAAAGGGCTTCAAAGACCCTTGTGCTACCGTTACACCACGGGGTAATGCAAGTCGCTGATTATTAGGATTTTGCGTTCCTGCCTCACACAGACCCCAAAGAATCACTGATTTTTGGAGATGCGAAAGGGGCGGGATAATGTCACCGGCTTCCGCGTTCGGCAATGGTCTTTTATGCCGCCATGCCCGGAAGCAGATTCGCCCTTGAAAAGGCGACTGTCCATTCATGACAAACCCATAGTCAGCGATCATACTTCGGTGCGACAACTTCCACCGCCGTCCTCCCATGCCCGCGCTCAAAACCAAGACCACCGCCACCGACGCGCTCGTCGGCCTCTGGACGCTGGCGCTGACGGCGTTCATCGTCGCCACGCTCTATTTCGGCCGCGAACTGCTCATTCCGCTGGCGCTCTCGGCGCTGCTGACCTTCCTGCTTTCACCGCTCGTCACGCGCATCGAACGCTGGATTGGCCGCATCGCCGCGGTGCTGCTGGTGGTGGCGCTGATCTTCACCGGGCTTGGCGGAACGGGCTGGATCTTCACCCGACAGATGGTCGATCTCGCGACGAAGCTGCCGGATTACAAAGTGAACATCGTCGCGAAGCTCCATGCGTTTCGGCTGCCCGAAGGCGGCGCGTTTTCCGCGTTCTCGAGAACGGTGGAGGAATTGAAGAACGAACTGCCGGGCGGGACCGCAGCCGAGGCTTCACCCACGGTGACGCAGGAGACCGACCGGCCGGAAACCGCGGTGACTTCCCTCACTCCGCCGCGGCCCCCGGCGGTCCCCGTGCAAGTGGTTGAGACGTCCGAGTCCGATCCGATGGACCTGATGCAATCCATGATCGCACCCGTGCTGGGGCCGCTCGGCACCGCCGCGCTGGTGCTGCTGCTCGTCATCTTCATGCTCCTGGAACGCGAAGATCTGCGCAACCGGCTGATCCGCCTCGTCGGCCAGGGGCGGATCAGCGCGACCACTCGCGCGATGGATGACGCCGGCCGGCGCGTCGCGCGCTACCTGCTCATGCAGCTCGTGGTCAATGTTACCTACGGCATCCCCGTGGCCATCGGGCTCTACTTCATCGGCGTGCCGAATGCGGTCCTCTGGGGCGGCTTCGCGGCGGTGCTGCGTTTCATCCCGTATGTCGGGCCGTGGATTGCCGCGGTCATCCCGATCCTGCTCTCCCTGGCCGTCTCGTCGAGTTGGTGGACGCCGGTGCTAACCATCAGCCTTTTCATCGTGCTGGAATTGCTCAGCAACAACGTCATGGAGCCCTGGCTCTACGGTGCGAGCACCGGCGTTTCCCCGATCGCGCTGATCATCGCGGCCGTCTTCTGGACGTGGCTTTGGGGACCCGTCGGATTGGTCCTCGCGACGCCGCTCACCGTCTGCCTCGTGGTCATGGGTCGGCACGTCCCGCGCCTCACTTTTCTGAGCGTGGTGCTGAGCGACGAAGACGCGCTCACGCCCGCGGAAGATTGCTATTATCGGCTTCTCACCCCTGGCGAGCACGACGAATTGGAGCTGGTCGAGTCCTACTTAAAGGCGAACTCACTGACCGCGCTTTACGATTCCGTGTTCATGCCGGTGCTCATCACCGCGGAGACCGAGGCCCGCGCGGAGCTACTGGATCAGGAGCAGCTCATCAATGTTGAGCAGAGCATGCGCGACATCATCGAAGACCTCGGCACGCGCCCGGCGGTGCCCTCCAAAGCGGCCGCAGAAAAAGCCGGCGCCGCGGCCGACGAGAAGGCTCCGCCGCCACCGGCGCTCGCGCCGGACTGCCGCGTTTTCTGCCTGCCCGCGCGCGCCGATCGCGACGAACTCGCCGGCATCATGCTCGTCCAGTTGGCGCGCCAGCAAGGTTTCGGCGCGCAAAATGCCCCGGCCAAAATGGTCGCCGGTGAGTTGCTCGCGCTGGTCGAAAAGGCGGACGTGGATGTCATCTGCATTTCGGTTGTGGCGCCTTCCACCGTGATTCACGCCCGGTATCTCTGCCTCAAATTGCGCGCGCTTCTGCCCCGGCTCAAGATCCTCATCGGCCTCTGGGGCGCGACCGAAGAGATAACCGAAGCGACCAGGCGCCTGCGCGAATCGGGTGCGGACGAAGTCGCCACCACGCTGGCCGAGGCGCTCGTGCAAATGGCCAGGCTCGCCCCGCCGTTGAGCGAAGAAATGACCCCCGCGCCGATCCCCGCGGACGAGGAGGAACGCCTCGCCGCGCTCGCCGCACTGAACCTGCTCGACACGGAAGCCGAACCCGTCTTCGACCGCATCACCGCGAAGCTTGCGCGCGTCTTCGAAGTGCCGATCGCGCTCATTTCGCTCATCGATCGCGACCGGCAGTTTTTTAAATCGCAGACCGGCCTGCCCGAAGAACTCGCCCAGGCGCGACAAACCGCGCGCAACGTCTCCGTCTGCGGGCACGTCGCCGCGAAGAACCAGGTGATGGTCATCGAAGACCTCGCGCGCGACCGCCGTTTTGCCAACAATCCGCTGCTCAAAGAACACGGCATCCGCTTCTATGCCGGCGCCCCGCTCCTTGCGCCCAACGGCCAGCCCATCGGCTCGCTGTGCCTGATGGACATGAGGCCGCGTCAGCTCACCGACCGCGAAAAGCGCCTACTCCAGGAATACGCCAGCGAAGTCATGGAAGAGATCGCCAAACGCGCGCCGGCAGACCGCCCACCCGCAACCGAATCCGCCACTCCCCAAGCCTCGGTCAGCAACGAGCAATGATCGGCGAGCACGCGCGCTGGGGCAGTTGGAGGATGAGGTGCTGGGTGAGGATTTTCTTACCTCCCGGCATTCGCACGGTCACGTCGTCGAGCTTGAGTGGGAGCGTCTCTTCCTTGATCTCCAATCCGGCGGGCCATCTCGTCGCCAAACGCCAAAGAGCGACGCCCGGGGGAGCGTCGCTCTGTTGGCTTCTCGGCGAATAGGGTTTCGCCTCGAAAGGGTGTTATTCGGCGGGTTTGTCTTCGGCCGCGGGTTTGTCCTCGCTCTTTTTGGCGCCGCGGGGCTTCTTCGTTGGCTTCTCGCCCGCAACTTCGGCGGGAGCGTCGGCTTTCTCGGCCTTCGGCTTGGCCGCTTTCTTGGCGGGCTTCGGCTCCGGCACGGCGGTTTCGACGATCACGGGACCGTCGGTCCACTCGATGAACGCGACTTCCGCCGCGTCGCTCTGGCGCTTCACGAGCTTGATGATGCGGGTGTAGCCTCCTTTGCGGTCGGCGGCGCGGGGCGCGACTTCCGCGAAGAGTTTGGTCACCGCTCCGTCCTGGCGCAGCACGGCTTTGGCGGTGCGGCGGGCGTGGAGGGTGTTCTTTTTGCCAATGGTGACCAGCTTCTCAGCCAGCGGGCGCAGCGCCTTGGCTTTGGCGAGCGTGGTCTTGATGCGATTGTGCTCGATCAGGCTGACGGCAAGGTTGGCGAGCATCGATTTGCGATGTCCTTCCTTGCGGCCGAGTTTGACCGTCTTTCGTTGATGACGCATGGGGTGTTCTTAGTTGGGATCAGTTGACGACCGTGAGGTTCGCTTCGAGGCCCTGCGGATCGACGAGGCCGGACTCGAACTTCATGCCGAGCGACAGGCCGAGCTGGGTCAGCTTGTCCTTGATTTCGTTGAGGGACTTTTTGCCGAAGTTGCGGTACTTGAGCATCTCCGCTTCGGACTTCTGCGCGAGCTGGCCGACGCTGGTGATGTTGGCGTTGTTCAGGCAGTTCGCGGCGCGGACGGAGAGTTCGATCTCGTTCACGCTCATGTTCAGAAGCTTCTTCATCTTCTGGTTTTCCTGGCTCTGGGCCTGCGGCGTTTCGTCAAACTGCACGGCGTTCTCGTCGTAGTTGTAGAACGGCTCGAAGTGCTTCTTGAGGATCGAGGAAGCCTGCACGAGCGCCTCTTCGGGCGTGATGCGGCCATCGGTCCAGACTTCGATTTCGAGCTTGTCGTAATCGGTGCGCTGACCGACGCGGGTGTTGCCCACGGCGTATTTCACGCGGGTCACGGGCGAGAAGATCGAGTCGATGGCGATCTGGCCAATCGGCTGGTCGGGATGTTTGTTTTCATCACCGCGGGCGAAACCACGGCCGACTTTGACTTCGAGTTCGGCTTCGAACTTGGTCTTCTTGTCCAGGGTGCAGATGACGAGATCCTTGTTCAGAACTTCGCACTGCGCGGAATCCTGAATGTCGCCGGCGGTCACAGCGCCTTCCTTGTTCACGGAGATGGTCAGGTTGCGGATCTCGTGATCGTTGGCCTTGAACTTCACCCGCTTGAGGTTGAGGACGATGTCCGTCACGTCTTCGACGACGTGCGGCAGGGTCTGAAATTCGTGGTTGGCGCCCGTGATCTTCACGGAGGTGATCGCCGCGCCTTCGAGCGAGGAGAGGAGCACGCGGCGGAGCGAGTTGCCGACGGTGTTGCCATAGCCAGCCTCAAAGGGCTCGGCAATGAACTTGGCGTAGGAGTCTGAGCGCGAATCCTCGTCCTTCACGAGCGACTTCGGCATTTCGAAACGACCTAAACGAATAGGCATAGGGTGGGATTTCTTTCTAGGTTCACCGGGTTACCCCTGACGCGACGGCGGCGAATCATGAGGAATCGCCACCCAGGGACCAACGGTGCGTTTTACTTGGCAGTTACGCGCGTGGGGCGTGGAAGAAAGACGGCTTCGCGTCTTTTGTAAACCGTTATTTTCACCCGGGGTGATTTCCCGCGGACCCAGCCCCTGAAACGGTCTCGTTGCGGCCCACAGGGGACCGGGCCAACGAGCTTGTAGCGAAATTCGCTAAAGATGTCTCGGATCCGCATTTCTACTTGGACTGCCGGCCAAGCACGCGGACCTACGCGCCCGCCCCTTTTCCTCCTTTTCCGTACCATGAAGTATTCCGTCCCTTTCATCTGCACTTCGTCCATTGCCGCCCTGCTGACCTTCGGCCTCCTCCCGGCTGCCCACGCCCAGAGCACGCAGGTCTACGATCAGGCGAATGCGGCCAACGTCTGGGACCTGGTCACCCCGAATTGGGACATCAACGCCACTTGGGTCAACGGCAACCACGCCACTTTCGGCGGCGCCGGGGAGACGGTGGAAGTGAGCGGCGCGATCTCGGTCGGCAATATCCTTTTCAGCGTCAGCGGCTACACCCTCGCCGACGCCAATAACGACGCCACCCTGACTCTCGCCGACACCAGCGTGATCACGGTCGCCACCGATGGCCACGTGGCCACGATCAGCGAGGCGATTGTCGCGGGCGGCATCGACAAGCAGGGCGCGGGGCTGCTCGTGCTCTCCGGGGCGAACAGCTACTCCGGCAACACCCTGATCAGCGCCGGCCAGCTCCGCGTGGCCGATGCTTCCGCCCTCGGCAACACCACCGGCATGACCACGGTCGCGAACAACGCCACCCTGATCCTCGCCGATGGCGTCACCGTGACTGGCGAAACGCTGACCATCAGCGGGACCGGCGGCGCGAGCTTTGCCGGGGCGATCCAGGCGGACACCAATGCCAGCGCGACCTGGGCCGGGCCGGTCATCCTCGGCTCCCTTGATGCCCGCCTCGGCGCGCGCAGCGGCGGGGTCCTCACGCTCAGCGGCGGCATCCAGGACGGGATCGGCACGAACGTCACCATCGGCACGGAGCAAAGCGCCGCGACCCCGGGCGTGGTCGTGATCGCCGGGAACAACAACACTTACACCGGCGCGACCCAGATCATCCGCGGCGTGCTCCGGCTCGGGGCGACGGACGCCCTGCCCACGACCACGGCCTTGAATGTGGACACGACCGCCGCCGTGGAGGATGCGGTCTTCGATCTGAACGGCTTCAACCAGACGGTGAGCAAGCTGGAGCGCGGTTCCATCGGCGGCACCGGCGGCAGCATCGTCACCAACACCGGCGCGGCCACCTCTACTCTCACGGTCAACGCGACCACCGATCACACCTTCGCCGGCACGATCATCGACGGCACCGCTCCGGTCGCGCTGACCAAAACCGGCGCCAGCATGTTCACCCTCGCGGGCACGAACGACTACAGCGGCGCGACCACGATCAGCACCGGGAACCTGCGGCTCACCGGCGCGCTAAACGACACCGCGATTACCGCCAACGGCGGCACCTTCACCGCAGCCGCTACCGGCACGATCGGCGGGGCGGCCAGCATCACGATCACCAGCGGCGCCTCGACCCTCGCGGGGGTGAATACCTACACGGGTGAGACCGTCGTCGGCACCACCGGCATCCTCACGCTCAGTAATGACGACGCCCTCGGCAGCGCGGCTGGGGTCAGCCGCGTGCTCAGCGGGGGCCGAATAGTCCTGAGCGATGGGATCGTCATCGAGGACGAGACCATCTTCATCGCCGGCACCGGCACGAACAATAACGGTGCCCTGCAGGCGGCCGCCGGCGCGACCGCCGAATGGGGCGGCAGCATCGTCACCGCGGGCGATACCCGCCTCGGCGGCGACACCGGCGGCACGCTCATCGTCTCCGGCGTGATCAGCGGCGTCCACGCCATCCTTTTCAGCCGCGGCACCAACTCCACAACCCTCCTCAGCGGCGTCAACACCTACACCGGCGACACCCAGATCTTCGCCAACAGCGGCACCCGCGCCGTTCTCCGCATCGGCATCGACCACGCCATCAGCGCGGCCAGCCGGCTCTCCGCCATCTCGGCGATCACCACCGTCGATGCCACCCTGGACCTAAACGGCTTCGACCTCGCGCTCCGCTCCCTCAGCACCTCCGCCCAGCACGCCAGCGGTGCCAAAATCTCCGTCGGCAACGACGCCGACGGCACCACCTCCGTCCTCACCCTCTCCGATCCCGCCGCGGCCACCGTCGAGACCTTCACCGGCACCCTGCGGAACGACGTGAGCGGCACCGGCGTGCTCGCGTTGGTGAAGAACGGCGCTTATCGCCAGATCCTCGCGGGGAACAACACCTACAGCGGCAGCACCACGGTCAATGCCGGCGTCCTGCAGATCGGCGGCTCGGTGAACAGCTTCGGCAGCACCGCCGCCCTCGACTCCACCGAGCTCATCCTCAACGGCGGC
>JBBQIZ010000132.1:0-12700 GCA_038325425.1 Chthoniobacterales bacterium | reverse complement strand
GAGCCAGTGACTGGTCAGGAGGCCGTCGCCGTAGAAGTGATCGAGCAACTCCGCGCCGCCGCCCGCAAACAGCACCTGCACGGCGTCTTTTTCTCCGCGCAGGATGGGCCCGAGTGCGGCGCAGTTGCCCGCGACGAGCATCGCCTCCGGGAGATGGCCGGAGTGCTCGGAGATGAAGCGCCGCAGGGTGCTTTGGGCGGAAGCTGCCACTTTGGTGAAGGTCGCGGTTGGCGTGTAGCCGGCGCGCGTCTTTTCCAGCAGCCCATGCCTCACGAGCTTCTTCATCATTTGCTCGAAAACCGGCTGCATCGGCGTGCCGACGCTCAGCGATCCAGCGGTGAAACTCACTCCTTCGGTCGCGCCCATCGTGCGCAAACCTTGGGACAACAGGGCCGCCGCGAGGTCGTCACCGGGAATGATGGCGGCTTCGAGACGGTCACGCCCCCGGAGGGCGAGCACATCGTCCAAGGCGTGCTGCGCTGCGTCGTGCAGGCGTTCCAGCGGCAGCGGGACTTGCGGAAGGATCGGTGAGGTCGCGGGCGTCCGCTCCCATGCGACGTGATAGAGCACATCGCGCGTGCTGCCAGAGCCGCCGCGGCGGACATTGGCCACGCTGATCGCGCGGAATCCGTCCACGAGCACACACGGTTTTCCCGCGTCGTCGTAAAGCGCGATACGCCCTTCGACGAACTCGTCATTGCACTCGATGACTCCGGCCCGAACGCGGGCGGACGCGCCCGGCGAGCGCAGGAAAAGGATGCGCGCGAACCGCACCGGGAGCTTCATTCGCGAGCGGCGACTCTCCACCGTCGCCGCACCGGCGGAGAACGTCTGGAGAGCGCCGTCGAACAGCACGGGATGCAGCGAAAACTCGGCCGCACGCAGCGCGATGGCTTCGGAAAGCGCGACTCGGCCCGCGGATTTCCCCGCGCCGGTGGAGAGCTCCCGGATGGGCCGGAATTCATCGCCGTAGCGCAGCCCGAGGTCGCTCATGTATTGGTAAAAACCGCCCACTTCCACGGTCTCCATGCCGGCGGTGCTCTCCATCGTGGACGCCGAAAAAGGGGATTCCGTCCGTTCGCCGCGCATCGAACCGACGACGTGCAACGACCACGACGCGCCCTGCTCGAAACGACTCTGAATGGCGAAGGTGCGCTCGTTTTGATCGTAGGTGATCTCGAGATGCACGCCGGACGCCGGCTCCGGAAGGATCAGCGGTTTGCGAATCTCGAAATCCTCGATCACAAAAGGACGCCCCTCGAAGAGTTTCACGCCCGCTTCGAGCGCGATCTCGACGAAGGCGGCGGCGGGAAAAACGACGTGGCTTTCGACCTTGTGATCTTTCAGGAAAGCCAGGTGCCTTTGATCGAGACGGATGGTCCAGGTCGGCGTCGCACGCGGCAGGCGCGTGTCGAGGAAACCGCGGCCACCCGCGGAGAGACGGCCTTCGCGCCAGTCGGCGGCTTCCGTCCACCAGCGGCTGCGATCCCACGCGTAGGCCGGCAGCGAGAGGAGCCGGCGGGAAGGGGTCATCGTCTTGAAATCGAGCACGACGCCCGCGCGATGCAGGTCCATCGCGGTTTCGAGCATCGACTCTTGCTCGCGCTCGCGGCGGGCGGAGGAAAGCACCGCCGCCTTCGTCGCGCTGCGCCCCGAGAGACATTCCTGGATCGAATGGACCAGCGCGGGATGCGCGCCGATCTCCAGCCAGATATCCACGCCGAACTCGGCCAGCGCATGCACCGCGGGCGCGAACTGCACCGGTTGGCGAATGCCCCGGCCCCAATGCGCGGCGTCGCACGTTTCGCCGGCGCAGCGGTCGCCCGTCACGGTGCTAAAAAAGGGAACGGTGTCGGCCTGCGGATCGAGATCGGCGAGCGCTTCTTTCAGCGCGTCGGCGGCGGGCTGCATGAGCGGGTGGTGGAAGGGATGATCGACGCGGACGAGACGCGCGAAGACGCCTTCGGGCTCCAACTCGGCGAGCATCGCTTCGAGCGACAGGCGCGGGCCGGCGAGGGTGAGAGAACGCGGGCCATTGAAAGCGGCGATCGTGACCGTGCGGTCGTGGCGGGCGATGAGCGCGCGCGCTTCCTCTTCATCGAGACCGACGGCGAGCATCGTGCCGTCGCCGCGCGCGCAACCATCCATGAACTGGCCGCGCAGCGCGATGATCCGCGCGCCTTCTTCGATCGAAAACACGCCGGCCACGCAGGCGGCGGCGATCTCCCCGACGCTGTGTCCGACCACCGCGACAGGCTGCACGCCCCACGATTTCCACAGCTCGGCCAGCGCCACCTGGATGGCGAAGATCGCCGGCTGGGCGATCCCCGTGCGCGCCATTTGCGAAGTCTCCTCGGTGCGTCCGAGTTCTTCCAAAAGCGAGAAGCGGGCGACCCCGCGCATCGCGGCGTCGCAGCGTTCAATGATCCGGCGGAAGACGGGTTCGTGCTCCATCAACTCGCGGCCCATGCCCCACCATTGCGGCCCCTGACCGCTCATCACGAAGGCGACGCGCGGCGCGTGTTCCGGCCGCGGCGTGAAGGAGGTGCGCGCTTTCACGCTCTCCTGCTTGATCGCGAAGGCGTCGAGTTCCTGGACCAGCTCGCTCATCGAACGCACGACGAGCGTGCAGCGATGGGCGTGGTGATTGCGCCGCGCGCCGAGCGTGTAGGCGAGATCGGGCAGGACGGGCGAGGCGCCGTTGGCGTTGGCGCGTTCGGCGAGCCAGGCGGCCAGCTTCAGCGCCGTTCCGCGGAGCGCGTCTTCGGTGCGGGCGGAAAGCGGGATCGGCCACGCGCGCTCGGGATAAACTTCGCCGTGCTCGGCGTCGAGCAGGGGAGGAGGTTCGGCGAGGATGACGTGCGCATTGGAACCGCCGAAGCCGAAGGAGTTCACCCCGGCGAGGCGTTCGCCGGAGGTTTCCGGGAACGGCTCCAGCGTGGTCGGCACGCGGAGTTTCAGTTTGGTGAAATCGATGTGCGGACTCGGCGTGGTGAAATGCAGACTGGGCGGGATCTGGCGGTGCCGCAGGACGAGCACGGCTTTAACCAGGCCCGCAACGCCCGCCGCAGTTTCCAGATGCCCGAGGTTCGTTTTGCACGAGCCGATGGGCAGCGGCGCATCCGCCGGACGATCCTGACAAAGCGCGTCGGCCAGCGCGTGGGCTTCGATCGGGTCGCCGACCGCGGTGCCCGTGCCGTGGGCTTCGACAAAGCCGATCTCGGCCGGGGCGACGCCCGCATTCGCGCAGGCGTCCTGGACCAGTCGCGACTGCGCCTCGGCGCTCGGGAGCGAAATGCCGTTCGTGTGGCCGTCCTGATTGATCGAGGTGCCGAGGATGACGCCCTGGATCGGGTCGCCATCGGCGAGCGCCTGCGACAGTCGTTTCAGCAGCACCATGCCCGCGCCCTCGCCGCGGACAAATCCGCTCGCCGAAGCGTCGAAGGCCGCGCATCGGCCCTCCGGGGAAAGCATCGACGCCTGCGAAAACCCGATGAACCCGCCCGGCGTAATCATTACCGTAACGCCACCCGCCAGAGCGGCGTCGCCGCGTCCCGCCCAAATGTGTTCACACGCCGCGTGCACGGCGGTGAGCGCCGACGAGCAGGCCGTGTCCATCGCGACGCTCGGGCCGCGCAGGTTCAGACAGTACGAAATCCGATTCGCGGCGATGGAGTGCGCGCTGCCGGTGGCGGTATGCGCGGAAATGCCGCCGTGGTCGTGGGCGGTGCTCTGAATGCCCTGGTAGTCATTGTGCGAAATGCCGACGAAGACCCCGAGGTCGGTTCCCTTTTCAAAATCCAAAATAAAACCGCCGTCCTCGATCGCCTCCCACGCCGTCTCGAGGAGCAGACGATGCTGCGGATCGACGTAGGCGGCTTCGCGCGGCGAGATCCCGAAAAATTGCGGGTCGAACTGATCGATCTGATCGAGGAAGCCACCGCGTTTGGCGATCGATTTGCCGGCGATGCCGGGCTCCGCGTCAAAAAAGCGCTCGATATTCCACCGATCGGCCGGCACTTCGCCGACCGCTTCGCGTCCTTCGACCAAAAGTTTCCAAAAGGATTCGGTGTTGGTGACGCCGCCGGGGAAGCGGCAGCCAATTCCAATAATTGCGATTCGATCTTTAAGCATAGCGGAGGTAACACGCCCGGAGGGGCTGGGGTCATTCGTTTCAAATCAGGCGACTGGTTGTGTCGCACTGAGAACTCGGCCGCGACGCAAGGCCGCAGGAGCCACGGCTTTGTAATCTGGCCCGGGCCGAGGAGTGGAGTGCAGGCCGAACGGCGCGTCCATAGATATTTCGTGCCGTTTTTCAGAAAGAAGACGGTTGTCCGGCAGGGCAGCGGCGAAGTAGCAAGCAACCATGTGTGGAATCGCCGGCATCATCGACCTCTCAGCAGCGCAACGCCCCATCCCCGAGGGCGCCATTCAAAGAATGTCGCGCGCCCTTCTGCATCGGGGCCCTGACGAAGAGGGGTTCCTGATCCGACCGGGTCTGGCGCTAGCCTCGCGGCGGCTGAGCATCGTCGGGCTGGCCGACGGTCAGCAGCCCATGACCAACGAAGAGCGGAACGTTCACGTGGTCTTCAATGGCGAACTTTTCGATCATGTCGAGCGCCGGGCCGAACTGCAGGGGCGCGGGCACCGACTGGTCACCCATTGCGACACCGAGATCATTCCGCACTTCTGGGAGGATTTTCAGGAAGGGATGTGGGAGCGCTTGAAAGGCCAGTTTGCGATTGCGGTGTGGGACGAGCGAAGACGGCAATTGCAACTCGGACGCGACCGCTTCGGGATCGCGCCGCTTTATTGGACCCGCCAGGGCGACTGGCTGCTTTTTGCGTCGGAAATCAAAGGGCTGCTCGCCTCCGGCATGGTGCCGGCGGAAGCGGACCGAAAAGGGATCGATCACGTCTTCAGTTTCTCCGCGCTGCCCGGGCCGCGAACGTGTTTCGCCGGCGTGCAACTGCTGCCGCCCGGCCATTATCTGAGCATCACGCCCGGCAATACCGGCGGGGCGAGCCCGGAAATTCACGAGCGCCCCTATTGGGAGATGAATTTCCCCGACGCCGGCGACGAGGAGCGCGGCGACGATCCGAAGCGGCTGGTGGATGAATTTGAGACCGTGCTGCTCCAGGCAGTCGAGGAGCGTTTGCGGGCCGACGTGCCGGTCGGCGCCTATCTTTCGGGCGGGGTGGATTCGAGCATGATTGTCGCCCTCGCTTGTCACCTCAAAGGCCCGGCGATCAACACCTACACGGTGCGCGTGGACGAACCGTCGATGGACGAGCTGAGCGCGGCCAGCCTCTCGGCGCAGCACATCGGCACCAAACCGCCGATCGTCCAGGACTTCCGCCACAGCGACGCGCTGGAGACTTATCCCAAGCTGATTGTCGCCGCAGAAGCGCCGGTGATCGACACCGCCTGCGCGGCGCTGCTCCAGCTCGCGGGGAAGGTCCACGAAAACGGCCAGAAGGTCGTGCTGACCGGCGAAGGCGCGGACGAGTGGCTCGTCGGATATCCGTGGTACAAGGCGCACAAGCTCATGAACTATCTCGACTCGATGCCGGGATTGCCGCTGAGCGGGATGGCGCGCCGGGCCTACCTGAAGGCCAACGACGTTCCGCATTTCCCTCCGGAATGGCGGCAGCGGGTGGAGGACTCGGTCGGCGGCTCCAATGCGTGGATCGATTCCTACGGTCTGCTCGCGATCTCCAAGCTCCGCTTTTACAGCGAGCCGATGCGCGAAATGATGTCCCAATCCCATCCGTGGTCGGAGTTGAATTTCCCCGTCGAACGCGCCAAACGGTGGGACCCAATGAATCGCGGTATCTGGATCGCCGCGCGCGTGCTGCTCGCCGGGCATCTCTTGCAGGCCAAAGGTGATCGCGTGGCCATGCATTCGTCGGTCGAAGTGCGGCCGCCTTTCCTCGACGAGGATGTCTTCGACTTCATCGCCAAGCTGCATCCCAAGTGGAAGCTCCGCGGTTTCCGCGACAAACATCTCCTCCGGCTGCTCGCCGAACGCTGGGTGCCGAAGGCGGTCGCCCGACGGAACAAGGTCATCTTTCGCGCCCCGCTGGACGCTTTCCACATGGACCCGGAACCGCGCTTCGTGGCGGAATTACTCAGCGAAGAGTCGCTCAAGAAAACGGGCTATTTCGACACCGCCGAAGTGCAGCGCTGGCGGAAGAACTTCCGCCAAATGCGGCCGAACTCTCTCCCCCGGCTGTCGATCGAGATGGGCCTGGCGGCCGTCGTGGCGACGCAACTCTGGCACCACACCTTCATCGGCGGAGGGCTGGCCGAGATGCCTGCATGGTCGCCGGGGACCGCCCTGAATTGAACCGGCCACCGACGGGACTTTTCAGCGCAGTTTTTTCAACGCCTCGCGACCGCGCTCCTTTGTATCGGAGTCATCCTTCTCCACGCTCCGCATGGCCAGCCCTTGGTTGAGCATCCGTCGCGCGTCGTCGGTCCGCCCCATCTGCGCATAAACGCGCCCCAACTCGATGTAATGCATCAGGCGGTTGGGGTTCAGCGCCATCGCCTTCTCCAGCGCCTTCGCCGCCTCGGCGTTACTCCCGACCGGCAGGTTGCCGTAGACGGCGCCCGCGACCGCGCGTTTCACGGTGCCGATCTCGGCCAGCGTGCGATGCCAGCGGCCGAGGATGTGCCACGCGGTATCGTCGCGCGCATTGAGCCGCAGCGTTTTGTCCACCGCGACCTTGATCCGCGGCGAGGCCTCCACCTGCTCTTTGGAACCGAGCAGCGGCAGCATTTTTCCGTAGGTAATAGCCACGGAAAGCTGCGCTTCGGCGTCCGTCGGCGCGAGTTCGGCGGCCGGCTTGGCGTAGCTCAGCGCCATTCGCGCGAGCCGCAGTTTTTCCGCCTTGGAATCCGCGTCGACCATCATGTGGCGATATTGGCGCGCGATGCGGACCAGAATCCGCGCGTTCTTCGGCTCCAGCTTGTCCGCGGCGAGATAGTATTTTAGCGCCTCGCCGGCTTCGAGCCGCTGGTCGTGGACTTCGCCTTTCTTCAGCAGTTCTTCCACCGACTGCGCCCAGCCCGAGGCGCAGGCGGCGGCGAGCATACCGGCGACGATCAGGGAAGAGGCGAAACGGGAAAGGGCGGGAGGCATGGCGGGGAGTTTCGAAGAGGAATGAGCGAGCTCCGCCTTCACGGCGGCGGGGGATCCGAGGTGCGTCTTCCGAGGCAGAAGACGACGCCGAGCCTACGCCACCATTTCGCGCGCCGCCCCCCGCACGGCCCCCTTTAACTTTCGCGGGGTGCCGTCGCCGCTTCGACGATACGCGCCGCGTTGAGCAGTTCGGCTTCGCTCCGCCGCGGCCCGACCAGTTGCAGGCTGGTCACGGGGACGACCCGATCCTCGACTGGAATCGGGAGCGCCACCGCGGGAACTCCGGCGAGATTCACCGCCGAGGTATTCTGGAGCGCGATCACCTTTGCCTCGAACGCTACCGTGCCGCCGAAAAGCGGGACTCGGGGCGGCAACCGTTGCAGGGTCGGAAGCGCGATGAAGTCCACGTCGCGGAAGACGCGGCGCATCGTGGCCTGCCACTCGAGTTGTCGCCGGAGCGCGCCGGGATAGGTGGTATTGAGCTCCAGCGCGCCGAGCGCAAAGACTGTCTTCGTGCGCAGAGTGACACCGGGCTGATTGCTAAATTGCTGATTATAGAGCCACGCGTTCACCGCCGCCACGGTCGTGGCGTCGGCCTGCGCCTGCACCCACTTTTTCTTGAACGAATCATCGAGCTTCACGACTTGGAAACCCGCCGCGGCCAACGCGGCATCCACGGCGCGGTCCACTTTCTCCGCGGTGCCCGTGAGATACAGCCGCCCCACGCGGATCTCCTGCCCAATCGACCGCGCCGCCACCGCCTGCCGATATTTCGCCGCAAATCCCGCCTGCAACAAATCCATCCCTTGCACAGCGCCCGCCACGTCCTTGGCCAGCGGGCCGACGGTATCCAAATGTTCGGGCGCAATCGGATACACCCCGCCGAGCGGCACGAGGCCGAAAGTCGTCTTCAGCCCGACGATCCCGCAACAAGCCGCCGGAATGCGGATCGACCCCGCGGTGTCCGTGCCCAGCGCGACGTCGGCCTTGCCGCTCGCCACCGCCACCGCTGACCCACTGGACGACCCGCCGGGAATCAGCCGGCGCCGCCGGACGAGCGGATTTTTCGGAGTGCCGAAATACTCGTTGATCCCGGAAGCCAGCACCGCGAGTTCGGTGGTGTTCGTTTTCCCGACGAACTGCACATTGCGCTGCCGCGCGATCGCCAGACATTGCGCGTCGCGTTTGGCCGGCGCGCTATTTTTGGCCAGAAACTCCGAGCCCGCCGTCGTCACCACGCCCTTCACATCGATGAGATCTTTCACGGCGAAGCGCAGCCGTTGATCGTTCGCTGCGGGCGGCCAATAGACGATGAACGAGCGATCCTGCGTGGCCGTCGTTGACTGCGAAGGCGTCGCGCAACCCGCGAGAGTGGCTAGGAGGGAGACCAAAAGCAGCGCGCGGAGACTCTGAACTCTGGCCGCACTTTGGACCACCGGGGATTCAGACACTGGGGCGGAAAAATTGTTTTTCATGCGAGGCGCCAGAGTTCACCGCACCATGGCCAGAAGCAAATGTGGATTCCCCGGTTTCAACGGTCGCCAGCGATCCGCATCGGCAAAATCACCGCCCCACGCGGACCCGAAAAAAGTGCGCCCTTCCGGCTGGCGCTGGCACCTCACCCCCCGGAGTAGCCGCGCGGGATTTTAGAATTCGCCGAATTGCCGCGGACGGCCACTCACGTTCGCCGCGGACGGGTGCGCAAAAAACAGCCGTCACACACCCGCTCAACGCCCGGCCGAGCTCATTCGATCGCCGCATCGCGAACGCATTTGACGGCTCCGATTTCCCGGGCGACTCCTCTCGCCCCTCCCCCGCCCTCCCTCGCAATTTGGCCCCCGTCCTCACCCCTCTGTTTGTCCTCCAGCGCTTCTGCGCGGCCCTTCTCCTCGTCCTCTTGCTCGGCGTCCCGTCGGCCTTCGCGGCCCCGCCGACGGCCCCGTCCAATCTGACCGGCTACGTTTTCAGCAGCAGCTCCCTCGTTCTTCTTTGGGATGATAATTCGACGACCGAGTCGGCGTTCCGCATCACCTACACGGCCAACGGCGGCAGTGCACAAGTCTTCGACTACAACCCGGGAACGCAAGCCAGCACGGGGCCGGTCGGTGTGCAACTGACGGTAACGGCAGGTGTCGTCTATGCGTTCCAAATTCGCGCGGTTAACGCCGGGGCAGAAGTCTCCGCTGCGACCAACACCATCGGCATCACCACTTCGACCTTGGGCGCCCCCACCGCCCTGACCGCTGCCGCCCTGGCTGACGGATCCGTGCGCCTGGCTTGGATCGATAACGCCGCCACGGAGGCCGGCTTTTTCGTGGAATCGCGGAGATTACCCGACGCGACGTTCACGCTACTGGGAAACGTGGGATCGAACACGATCTCGGTCAATATTCCCGGAGCCGATCCCGCCGCCCAATATGAGTATCGCGTGCGCGCGTTCACCGGGAATCCGAATAGCCCGACGGTGACCACCGCTTATGCCGGTCCGGCTCCGGTCACCACCGCGCCGCTGGCCGCGCCTTCCTCCCTCGTCGCTACCGCGGCGTTTGATTCCCCCTATGTGATCAATCTGAACTGGGCCGACAACACCACCGCCGAAGCCCGGTACGAAATTGAATATCGTCCACAAGGCGCCAGCGCCTTCGTGCGCCGCGCGGTGGTCGGTGCGGACGCCACTTTCAGCGCCCTGCCGGAACTGGCGCCGGGAACGATCTACGAATTCCGCGTCTGCGCGATCAACGGCGCCCACGTCTCGGCCTATTCCGCGACCGCGACCGCGACCACGCGGAACGGCTTCAGCAGCGCGCGTTACACCCCGGCGGTCGTGGGTCAGCCGTTTTCGCGGGCGCTCGCGACGAATTCCCAATCACCGCGCACCGGTTGGAACGCCACGAATCTGCCCGCCGGGCTGGGCTTCAATAACAGCACCGGCGTAATCTCCGGGATCCCGGCCACCGCGGGCGTTTTCTTCGTGCCGATCAGCGCGACGTTTGCCAACGGCACCTCGCACCAGACGAATCTGGAAGTGCGCGTGCTCGCACCGCCGCAGGTCACGACGCCGATCGCCGCGCAAACCCTCACCCAGGGCGGCAGCGCCTCGATCGCACTCGGCGACAGCTTTGCGAGCCCCGGAGCCCACTCCGCACTGCGCCTCGCGACGACAAAAGGCCCGATCGATCTCGTGCTTTTCGCCAGCACCCCGCAGACCGTGGCCAATTTCCTCGGCTACGCCGGCCGCGGCGATTACTCCAATGTCTTTTTCCATCGCGCGCCGCGCGGCTTCGTGCTGCAGGGCGGCGGCTTTCGGAGCTATGCCGCGCCGGACGTTTTCGAGCACATCCCGACGGTCGCGCCGGTGCAAAATGAACCGGGCATTCCCAACTGCACGGGCACCGTCGCGATGGCGAAAGTGGGCGGCGATGCGCACAGCGCGACCAGCGAGTTTTTCTTCAACCTCAACGACAACTCCGCGAACCTCGATTTCCAAAACGGCGGGTTCACCGTCTTCGCCCGTGTCTCCGTGCCGACCTTCGCGGCCGCGGTTTCCACCATCGCCGGGCTGGACCGTTACGACTACGCCATCCAGCAGCGGATTGGCGGGACCAATGTGGCCAGCTCCCTCGCCGATATACCGATGGATCAGGCGCCGGCGCCCAGCACGATGGATCAGACCAAGCTCGTAAAAATCACCTCGGCGACCCCGATCCCGGTGCTGACTTATGCGGTCACGGGCAGCAGCCAGCCCGCAGTTGCGAGCGCCAGCATCGTCGGCCAAAGCCTGCAAATTCAAGGGCTGTCCCCCGGTCTGACCAACGTGTCCGTAACCGCGACCGACGTGGACGGCCACGCGACGACGCAGACGATCGCCGTCGAAATCCGGCAGACGTTTGCCCAATGGGCGGCCGCCCGCGTGACGAACAGCGCGGAAGCCGGCGCCGCCGACAACCCGGACCGCGACGCCCTGAATAATTGGCAGGAATTCAGCTTCCTCACCGATCCGAATCTTCCCCAGACCGCCGACGCGCCGGTCAGCTTTTCCCTTAAACCCGACGGCTCCGGCCGGTTCCTCGAGATTACTTTTCCGGTGCGGAAGTTTGCCGCGAATCTCACTTACATCGTCGAAGGCGCAGCGACGCTGTCGCCCGCCGATTGGGCGCCCATCTGGACGAGCACGGACGGATTTGCGGCGCCGCCGGTCGTGGGCGCGATCGATCTGGCGGATCGGACCGTGGTGACGATCCGCGATACGGCAGCGAGCCCGGCGGCCACCGCGCGTTTCCTGCGAGTGGTCTTGAAATGACGATCCTCGGCGGGCGCCCGGCAAGCTGGACGTCCGCGCGATCGAGCGCCACGCTGCCGTCCGATGCCTGAATTTTCGACCGAGCAACTCCGCGCCGACCTCGCCGAGGCGGAATCCGCCGCGCAGTTCGATGCCGCCGCGCGCACGGCGCTCGCCGCCTTCGATCGGTTGAATGACGAAGGCATCGCCCACACGCCTAAGCCGCTCGCCTGCCGCGCCGGCTGTTCGCTGTGCTGCTCGCTGCGCGTCGATGTTTTTGCCCATGAAATCTTCCCGATCGTCGAGCACCTCCGCCGCCATTGGGGTGCGGAGGAAATCGCGGCGCTGCGGTCCCGGTTGGCCGCGCATGCGGAGACGGTGCGGGCGCTCACGCCTTTCGAACACGCCACGCGGAACGTGCCGTGTGCGCTCCTGCAGGATGGCCGGTGCAGCGTTTACGCGGCGCGGCCGCAGTCCTGCCGCCGGCATCACTCGCAGGATTTGCCGACGTGCCAATACACCTACGATCACCCGACCGATCTGGAAACGCCCGCCGCGCATGATCGCGCCCTCTTCCGCGCGCTCACCGAAGCGATGGTGCAGAACATGGAGGCCTACGCGGAGTTCGGATTCGACCACACCATTTACGAACTCGGCACGGCTTTGCAGGAGGCGTTGGATGATCCTGAATGCTGGCGGCGCTGGCGAAATCACGAGCCGGCGTTCCTGCGCGCTTCGACGACTCCGGCGGAGTAACCCCACTCATACCATCTCCCATAATAAATCGGACACTCTGCCGCCCTCTGCGTTCTTTGCGCCTCTGCGGTAAAACTCAGCCTACCCTCTACCGCAGAGGCGCGGAGCACGCAAAGGGCCGCAGAGGAAATGACGGCGGCTCGGTGCTAACTGTAAGGTTATTTGCGAGATATAGTATCAGGCCGCGGTCGCGGCGGAAAAGCGGCGCGAGCGAGGGAACGGCCAGCGCCTCCCAAAGGCGCGCGGCGTCCCTTCGCCGAGCTTTTGCAGGCCGAGCGCGGCGCGGATCGTCAGTCCGGCGGGATCGCGCTCCGGCAACCGTAGGCCAGTTCGCGAAAGTGAAGCCCTAACTTTCCGCTGCGACCGGGCATTGTCCGGTAGTTCCGTTTTCCTCCATGTCCCGACCGCTGCTTCTCTCGCCCGCCTTTCTTTTCACGGCGCTCCTTGCTCCCGCGCTCGCGGAGGAAAAGGTGCAGTTCAACCGCGACATCCGTCCGATCTTTTCGGACACCTGCTTT
>JBBQIZ010000131.1:0-12895 GCA_038325425.1 Chthoniobacterales bacterium | reverse complement strand
CTGGAAAGCTGCCAGAATGAGGATGGCGGCTGGGGTGAAACGTGCGCGAGTTACGACGATCCGCACCTCAAAGGCAAAGGCACCAGCACCGCTTCGCAAACGGCGTGGGCGCTCATGGGCTTGATCGCCGCCGCCGATCCGACCGAATCGGCCGCGCTCGATCGGCGGTCGATTCGGCGCGGCATTGCCTATCTGCTGGAAGGGCAATCCGCCGATGGGAGTTGGGAAGAACCGCAGGTCACCGGCACGGGATTTCCGGGCGTCTTCTACTTGCGCTACGACATGTATCGCAACAACTGGCCGCTCCTCGCGCTGGCCACGTATGGCAAAACGTGCCACACCACTCGTGGCCCTGAGTGACTCCGCGATCGACGGCCTGCTCGGCGCGAAATTGCCCGTCACCGGTGGCGGCTGGCAGCCGCCGATACCGGCAGAACTCCAGACGCGGCTCCCGCAGTAAGAGATTACCGCGCTGCTCGGGCGCGGCGGCATGGGCGCGGTTTATAGAGGCTGGCAGCGCAGCCTCGATCGCTTCGTCGCGATCAAGATCCTCCCGCCCGGCTTGCAAAGCGGCGAAGTCGATTTCGCCGCGCGCTTCAAACGCGAGGCCAAGTCCATGGCGCGGCTCAAGCACCCGCACATCATCCCGGTGCATGACGCGGGGGAGACCGCCGATGGGCTGGTCTCCTTCGTCCTGGATTTCGTCGAAGGCACCGACGTGCAGAAGATGCTCGCCGCGCGCGGCCAGTTGCCGCCGGGCGAAGCGCTCCGCATCGCCGCCGGCGTGCTTGACGCCCTCGCCTACGCCCACCAGCGCGCCGTCATCCATCGCGACATCAAGCCCGCCAACAATCATGGTCGATGCCAAGGGCCACGTGCATGTCGCCGACTTCGGCCTGGCCAAGAGCACCGGCTCCGAAACCTCGCTGCTCACCGTTAGCCGCATGTCCATGGGCACGCCCGACTTCATGGCGCCGGAGTCGCACCTCGGCATGGACCAGGTCGATCACCGCGCCGACCTCTACGCCGTCGGCGTGATGCTCTACCAGATGCTCACCGGCAAACTTCCGCGCGGCCGTTTCGACCCGCCCTCGCGCGCTGTCCCCGGCCTCGACAAGCGCCTCGATGCCATCATCGATCGCACCTTGCAAAACGACCGCGAGGCCCGCTACGCCAGCGCCCTCGAACTGCGCACCGCGCTCGATCCCGTCCTCCGCCGCACCATGGCGAAGCGTGTGGCCGCCACCAGCAAGTCGGCCGCTTCCCGCCAGAAGCCGCTGCTCATCGCCACCGGTGCTCTCGCGGTGATCGCCGTTGTCGTGGGTGCATTTTTCTTTGCAAAAAACCCGAGATCCCAGCCCGCCTCATCCGCCTCCGAGGGCGAAAGCGAGGCGCGGAAGCTCGCGGGGGTGGATGCGGTCGCGGCCCCCGGCGGTGTTCCTGCGCCCCCGCCCGCCGCAGCGACCAAGGACGCGCCTTTTGTAAACACCCTCGGCATGAAATTCGTCCCCGTGCCCATCATCGGCGGGCCGACGGACGGGCAGCGGGTGCTCTTCAGCATCTGGGAGACGCGGGTGCAGGACTATGAGGTATTTATGCGGGAAGCCGCGCGCCAATGGCAGCTCGCGGGTTTCGAGCAAGGGCCCACGCACCCCGCTGTCCGGGTGCATTGGCAGGACGCGCAGGACTTCTGTGCCTGGCTCACGGCGCGCGAACGCCAGGCCGGTCGCCTCCCCGCCACGGCGCGTTACCGCCTGCCCAGCGACCACGAGTGGAGATGCGCCGCCGGGCTCGGCGGAGCGGAGGCCGCGGAGGGCCTGCCGATGGAGAAGCACGGGAAGACGACCGACCTTTACTCTAGGGCTGGCCCGCGTCCGGCGTGCCGGCCAATTTCAGCGGGGAGGAAGCCACCGCCGCGCTGCGCATGACGAACCAGGATGTCCTCGCCGGTCACCGCGACGCCTTCCCCTACACCGCGCCCGTGGGCAGCTTTCCGGCGAGCACCACCGGTCTCTTCGACCTCGCCGGGAATGAGATGGAATGGTGCGAGGACTGGGCCGATGGGACACAGACCCGGCGCGTGCTGCGCGCCAGCTCGTGGGTTCAATGGCGCCCGCGTTTCGTTCGCCTCCTCCCACCGCGCTCGGGAACTTCCCGCGACCGCGACGGGCTTCATCGCTTCCGCGTCGTTCTGGCGCCAGAACCATGATCCCTCAAGGCGAAGGCTGCTTTCCCACCACCCACTGGACGCTCATCGCCCGGCTGCGCAGGGCCGATGCCGCCGAGGCCCGGCGCGCGCAACAACCTGCTAAAATCGCCCGCCGCCCGCTGCTAATTTCCCGCCGCGATGACCTACGAGCAACTGCCCGACGAGTGGAAAGAATGGATCGACCTCACCCCGCTCGAACGGTTTGCCGAGAGCGAAAAAATCTTCGCCCAATACCTCGCCATGGGAGGCTCCCTTGATCCCGACCCCGATCCGACAAGTCCTTTCGACGATCCAAGCCAATGGAGTGCAGGCGCGAAAAAGTGGCCGGGGGGTCTTGGGCCGAAAGCGGCGCTTTTGCGCGGGCCGCAGGCCCTGCTCGCGCATGAGCCGGCCGATTCGATTCTTGCCGCAGCGCTCTCCGAGATCGCGCAGATCGGCGCGCACGCGCAGCGCTCCGTAGGTCTTGCGGCTACGCGCGAAGCTGCTGGCGATGAGCGCGCGCAACTGCGCGTCGCGCTGGCGGTGGGACCGCCGCGGCTTGTGGCGGTGTGCGTGGAAGCCGCTTTTGCTCACCTCGAGCGCGTCGGTCAGCGCGCCCACCGGAAATTGATGACGGAGTTTTTCCATCACCGTGAAACGTTGGCGGGCACCTCGGCCGACAAGATGCCCAATGCTTTTTTTAAGAGGTCACGCTGCTGGCGCAGGTAATCGACCTCGGCGCGAAGCCGACGCATTTCACGTTCTTCGGCGCTCTCGGCATCCAGAGTTTTTGGATGGCGCAACGTCTGGGGCGTGCCGCTCGCGCTCGCGCCCGGGCTGCTGCCGAATGATCCGGCTTCGCGCTTTGTGCTGCGCATCGAGTCGGTCGTTGGGCAGGCGGGGCAGAAGGCGATCATCTTCCGCCCGCGCCTCGCCGATCGCACATACGTGCTGAAGTACAAGCTCAACCTCACCGATCCGACCTGCCTCATCGTGCCGAACATCACGACGAGCGATGGCGGCTCCGAGCGCACCGTGACCGACCTCGACGCGAGCGTTTACTTGGTGGAAATCAGCAAGCCTTAGGTGGCGCGAAACCGGGGATGCCCAGCTTCTCCGCCATCCGGCGCGGGCGGCGCAATGCGGCTTCCATCACGGCCCCTTCATCCGCTCCCCGCAGATCCTTGCACGCCGGGTGCGCCTCCGATGAAGCGAGGATGCCGAGCGCTTGCAGGACATGCGCGGTGCTGTGTTTGTAAGCGGAGGCGCTCATGCGTGCGTCGAGACGGAACACCTGGTCTTCGAGCGATTGAAAGGCCTCGAAGAGTTTGTAAACGCGCGTGTCGAAGCGGCCGGTGCCGGTTGGAAATTTCTTCCCCGGCGCGCCGTCATTCAGCCACAGGTCTTTCGCCGCGCAAATGAGCGGCGCGCCGCTGACGGCTGCGCCGATGAGCAGTGGCAGGCCGAGTTTGATCGCCGTGGCGATGCCGAAGTCGTCTCCGCTGTGCGGCGCGAAGTCGAGGCCGAGGTCTTTTGTCATCGCGGCCCAGTAAAGGAAATGCGGCTCGTCGAGCGTGGAGACTTTGCCGCCGACGAATTTCGGATGCTGCGCGAGTTGCCAGAGCAGCCACGGCTCATAGGGCGTGGCCCACGGCACGAATGCCGGCTCCAGCGCATGCACGATGCCGGGCCGGATGAGATGCTCGGCGATCTCGAAATACGCGTCGCGTCGCGGCTCGGCCTCGAGCTGATTGAGCCAGCGCGAGGTCATGATCATCACCTCGCAGTTCTCGTGCTGTTGCACGATCTCGAGCAGCGGGCGGTAGCGATCGACCCGCCACGCACCGTCGTTTTCATGTGCGCGGGCCGTTACCCCCGCGATGAACTTTGCCTGTGGAAACTCTGCGCGAAACCGCCGGAGCACCTCCGCATACATCGCATCGTCGAGATCGAAGATGTAACCGGTGTCGGCGTTCAGCACGCAGACGAGTTCGACGCCGTAGTGATCGGCCGCCGCCTGCATCCAGCGAATGCTCGCGGCGAAACCTTCCCAATCCGGCTGCCGATCGCGAAAGGGCAGCAGCGCCGCCGCGCAGAGCCGCGCCTTGGTGGTGTGATCGACCAGTTCCTCCTCGCCGACCCACGCCCACTTTGTGTCCTGCCAGGGGGTTTGCGGGGTGAGGTCTTGCGGATCGGAGATGAGGGGATTCATGGGTTGGAAGTGGTGGGTGTAAGTTGGAGCACGCAGGGTTTCTGCGCTGGTAATTCGGCGGTCAATTTGTGTGACCGTGCGGCTGTCGAGTCGTGGTTTCTAAAGTCGTTCGTGTCGGGAAAAGTGAGGCGCTCGCGAACGCTGTGCTGATCAGAGTTCTCCGACCGGCAGCCACTTGCGCTGCGCCCAGCTTTGCAGGCCGAGTTCGGCGAGTTGCACGCCTTTTGCGCCCTCGCGCAACGTCCACGGGAACGGCGAGCCGACGGCGACGTGTTTCAGAAATTCCTCCCATTGGATTTTGAAGGCGTTGTCGTATGTCGTGGTGTCGGGCACTTCCTGCCAGCCATTGAAAAACGGGATCGGCTGATCGATGTCCGGATTCCAGACCGGGCGCGGCGTGGTGCCGATGCTTTGCACCCAGCATTTCCGCAGGCCGATGATCGCGCTGCCGTGCGTGCCATCGACCTGCATGGTGAGCAGATCGTCGCGGCGCACGCGCACGGTCCACGAGCTGTTGAACTGGCAGATCACGCCGCCTTCGCATTCGAAGGTCGCGTAGCACGAGTCGTCGCTGGTGCATGCGTATTCCTGGCCTCGTTCGTCGAGGCGCTTCGGGATGTGCGTCGCGCCGAGGCAACTCACGGCCTGCACCTTGCCGAAGAGGTTGTCGATCACGTAGCGCCAGTGGCAGAGCATATCGACGATGATGCCGCCGCCGTCTTCCTTGCGGTAATTCCACGACGGACGCTGCGCGGGTTGGTCGCCATCTTCGCCGGTGAAGACCCAATAGCCGAACTCGCCGCGCACGCTGAGGATGCGGCCAAAAAATCCCTGATCGCGCAGCGTGCGGAATTTGCGGATGCCGGAAAGCCAGAGTTTGTCCTGCACGACGCCGTTTTTCACGCCCGCGTCTTCGCAGAGTTTCGCGAGCCGCAGCGCTTCGGCGGCTTCGACGGCGGTCGGCTTTTCGCAATAGATCGCCTTTTTCGCCGCGACGGCTTTTTCGACAAAACCCGCGCGTTGGAGCGTTCCGGAGGCGTCGAAGAAAATCTCGTCGTCGGGATTGGCGAGCGCGGCGTCGATGTCGGTGGTGAAGCGCGTCACGCCAGTGCGCTCGGCGAGGGCCTTGAGTTTGTCGTGATTGCGGCCGGTGAGGATGGGGTCGGGCATCAGCGTGAGGCTGTCGTTCACCTTCAGCCCGCCTTGGTCGCGGATCGCTTTGATCGAGCGGATCAGGTGCTGGTTGGTGCCCATGCGTCCGGTGACGCCGTTCATGATGATGCCGATGCGTTTGGTGGTCATGGATGGTGGGGTTGGTAAAGGGCGGCGTAGCTGGCGGCGATTTTGTCGAGGAAGGTGTGTTGATCGGTGGCCCACCAGGTGTGGGAAAAAATCTCGACCTCGCGGTGGCCGGTGAAGCCGGTGGCATCGACCCAGTTGCTGATCTCGCGGATGTTGATGCAGCCTTCGCCCATCAGCCCGCGGTCGTTGAGGAGATCGGTCGTGGGCGTTTTCCAGTCGCAGATATGGAAGGCGTGCAGTCGCCCCGTGCGGCCGGCGAGTGCGATTTGCGTCTGAAGTTCGGGGTCCCACCAGACGTGATAGACATCGACCGCAATGCCGACGGATTCCGGCGAGCCCAGCGCGTCGCAGATTTCGTGCGCTTGCCGCATGGTGTTCACCGCGCTGCGGTCATCGGCATACATCGGGTGGAGTGGCTCGATGGCCAGCTTCACGCCCGCCTGTTCCGCCGCGGGCAACACTGCGGCGATGCCCTCGGCGATCTGCCCGCGCGATTCGACGAGGCTCTGGCCTGGCACCGCGCCGCAGACCAGCACGATGAGCGGAGCGCCGAGGGCGTGCGCCTGCTCGATCGCTTTCAGGTTGTCGTCGATCGCCACCTGCCGATCAGCGGCCGTCGTCGCGGGGAAGAACCCGCCGCGGCACAAGCTGATGATCTCCAAGCCAGCTTCGCCTGCCCCACGTTTTACCGCACTCAGATCCCGGCCTTCCAGCGCCTGACGCCAGATGGTGATGCCCGTGACCCCTCGCGCAGGAAATTCGGCGAAGCATTGCTCGAGGTTGAGCGGCTTGGTGGTGATGGTGTGGATGCAGAGTCGGCTCATGGCGGGGAGAAGGGGGAGATCAAAACCCAATTATGCGTGATTGGTAAAACAGTGCTTTCCGTTCATTATCCTCGGAAAAAACGATGGAACTTTACCAGCTCCAGTATTTCCTCGAGGCGGCGCGGCAGAAGAATTTCACCCGCGCGGCGGCGAAGCTACATCTCGCGCAGGCTGCCTTGAGCGAACAGATCCGCAAACTCGAAGGTGAACTGGGAACTTCGCTGTTTCAGCGCGGGCGTCGGGAGAGTGTGCTGACGGCGGCGGGCGAAACGCTGGCCTTGCACGCCGAGGCGCTGCTGCGCCAGGCGGACGCCGCACGCGTCGCGGTGAGCGAGGTGATCGGGCTGCGCGGCGGTCGGCTGACGATCGGCGCGATTCCCTCGGTCAGCGCCGGGTTGTTGCCGGCGGCGATGGCGACGTTTCGGCAACGTTATCCGCAAGTCGAACTAGTGCTGGCGGAAGGCACGTCGGCGGAGGTTGCGGATTGGGTGGAAGCGGGGCGGGTGGAATTGGGGATCGTGCAGAGCCCGACGACCGAGGGCGTGTTCGCCGAGCGCATCTTGATGACCGAGCGCTTTGTTCTCCTCGTGCCGAATCAGCACGCGCTGGCGGGGAAGCGGGAGGCGGACCTCAAGGTGTTCGCGGCGGAGCCGTTCGTCTTTTTTAAAGGGCGTGCGCGGGAAAGTGCACTCAGCGCGTGCCGTGCGGCGGGCTTTGAGCCGCGCATGGCCTGTGAAAGCGGGGAGTTGGAAACGGTGCGGGCGCTGGTTGCGGCCGGGCTCGGCGTCGCGCTGCTGCCGGAACTGGCGGCCCGCCGCGCGCAGCCCGAATGCGCACTGCTACGCGTGCGCAAGCCGAAGGTCGAGCGTCAGCTCTCGCTCATCCGAAAACGCGGCCACACGGCTTCCACTGCGGCAACGGCGTTCGAGAAGCTGCTGCCGACGAGTGGTCGGAGGTGACAGGAAGCCGCCTCGACGACGCGCCGCTTATTCCCACTCGATCGTCGCCGGCGGTTTGCTGCTGATGTCGTAGCAGACGCGGTTCACGCCCTTCACCTCGTTGATGATCCGCGTGCTGATCTTCGCGAGGATTTCGTAGGGCAGGCGGACCCAGTCGGCGGTCATGCCGTCCTGGCTCTCGACGATGCGCACGGCGATCGTCTGCGCGTAGGTGCGTTCGTCGCCCATCACACCGACGCTCTTCACGGGGAGCAGCGCGGCGAAGCTCTGCCAGACGCGGTAATACCAGTCGCTCGCTTTCATCTCGGCGACGACGATGGCGTCAGCTTCGCGCAGGATGCGGAGTTGATCGGGCGTGATCGCGCCGAGGATGCGGACGGCGAGGCCGGGGCCGGGGAAGGGCTGCCGCTGGACGATTTCCTTGGGCAGGCCGAGTTGCGCGCCGACTTCGCGGACTTCGTCCTTGAAGAGCTGGCGCAGCGGTTCGACGAGCTTGAGCTTCATCTTCTTCGGCAGGCCGCCGACATTGTGGTGCGACTTGATGAGCGCGGCGGGATTGCCGGCGATGGCGACGCTTTCAATGACGTCAGGATAGAGCGTACCTTGGGCGAGGAACTTGAACTTCGCCTTCTTGCCGCGGGAGAGGCTGATCACGGCGTCGTCGAACACGCGGATGAATTCGTTGCCGATAATCTTGCGCTTTTTCTCCGGGTCTGTGACGCCCTTTAGTCCTTTGAGAAAGCGTGAGGTCGCGTCCACGTACTTGAGCTTCACGTGAAAGTTGTCGCCGAAGACGCGCTGGACGGTCTCGGCTTCGTTCGAGCGCAGCAGGCCGTTGTTGACGAAGACGCAGGTGAGCTGATCGCCGATCGCCTTGTGCAGGAGCGCCGCCGCGACGCTCGAGTCCACGCCGCCGCTCAAGCCGAGGATGACGTGTGCGTCGCCGACTTGCTGGCGGATTTCCGCGCAGGTCTGGTCGATGAATGAACCCATTGTCCAGTCCATCTTCGCGCCGCAGATTTGAAAAACGAAATTGCTGAGGATGTCCTTGCCGCGCGGGGTGTGGACGACTTCGGGGTGAAATTGCAGGCCGTAGAAACGTTTCTTGGGCTGCTCGACGACGGCGAACGGCGAGTTGTCGGTCTTGCCGATGGCCCGAAAACCGCGCGGGAGCTTGGTGATGCGGTCGCCGTGACTGTTCCAGATGTCGAGCACCTCGGGCAGGCCGTGAAAGAGCGGGCAATCGCCGGAGAGATGGAGCAGGCCGCTGCCGTATTCGCGATGGGGGCTGTGCTCGACCTTGCCGCCGAGGTGATGCGCCATGAGTTGCACGCCGTAGCAGATGCCGAGGATGGGCAGGCCGAGATCGAAGACGCCGAGGTCGGGCTGCGGCGCTTTCTTGGTGTAGACGCTCGCCGGGCTGCCGCTGAGGATGATGCCGTTGGGCTTCAGCTCGGCGATTTTTTTTGCCGGCGTGTCGTGGGGTAGGATCTGCGAGAAGACCTGGCACTCGCGGATACGCCGGGCGATGACCTGGGTGTACTGCGAACCGAAATCGAGGATGACGATGCGGGAAGGGGACGGCTCGGCCATGCGCTAGTAGCCGACGCGGGAGTTTTCGTTGATCAGCGGATCTTCCGAACGATCGGGCTGGACCAGCGTGCCCTGGCCCACGACTCCGCGCTCGAAGCGATTGCCGACGCTCGGATCGGGTGGCAGGTCGCTTTCACATGCACCGAACGCGAGGCAGATGCTGGCGAGCACAATCGTGGCGAAAATGGCTTTCATGTGCGGGTAGATAGCGGGTGCGCCGGGAAAAGGGAAAGTGAAAGTGCGGGGATCGCGGGTCATTGCGCCGGGCGCTAGTCTGCGGCATAAACCGCGCGGACGATGATTCCGGCTGACCTCCTTCTACGCGCGTATCGACAGGCGATTTTCCCGATGGCCATGGACGATGGTGAAATCGCCTGGTTTTCCCCGGACCCACGCGCGATCATCCCGATCGAGGAATTTCATGTGCCGCACGGTTTGCGGCGGACATTAAAAAAAGGGCGGTTCGAGGTGCGGGTGAATACGGCGTTCGAGGCGGTGATGCGGGCCTGCGGCCGGCGGAAGGAGACGTGGATCAATGAAGAGATTCTGGCGAGTTACGTGGAGATGCATCGGCGGGGTTACGCGCATTCGGTGGAGTCGTGGTTCGAAGGGCGACTCGTCGGTGGGCTCTACGGCCTGGCGATCGGCGGCGCATTTTTCGGCGAGTCGATGTTTCACGAGGTCACCGATGCGTCGAAGGTCGCACTGCACGCGCTGGTCGCGCGGCTGCGCGAGAAGGGTTTTTCCCTGCTCGATACGCAGTGGCTAACCGGCCATTTGACAACTTTTGGAGGGATGGAAATTCCCCGGGATGAATATCAACGGCGCCTGGCGGCGTGCGTGGATGCGCCCTGCCGGTTTGCGGATTGAGCGGGCGGGGCGTCTCTCGTCTCGCATTTTTGGGTCGCTTAATTGAGACGAGCGCGGTGTATTCCGCCGCACCAGACGAGTTGGAAATCACGGGCGTCGGCGCGGGAGTTGGCGACCAAGATTCAAGTCAATCGAGGCGATCCTCAGCCCCGTGTGGATCTCGGGGAGAGCGATGATCGACGTGACCCTCTCCTAGACTTTCTCCGGCCAGCAATTCCGGATGGACGTGCTCTTCCTGCCGCGGGACCGCGATCAACTGCGCTTTCGATTCATCGCCCGCACAGCGGATAGTCCGCCGCTGTTCCAGAGGTTCCGCTGCAGCCTATTCTCCATCCAGGGTCTTTGACCCACCATCCCGGCACCGCCGGTTAGGGTTGCGTGGTATCGGCGACGATCGGCGCCCAGCGCTTCTCGTCTTCGGGAGTGCCCGTCGAGGTGGAGAATTCCTTGTAGTTCAAGGTGGACACGTGGGAATCCATGAACAACGCGTTGATCTGGCCGCGATTGTTGTGCGTGCCGCGGTAGCTCTTCCGGTCCGTCGCCGCCGTCGGCACAGGCAGGACGACCTCAGTCGCTGCGGTGCCGACGAAGGTGAGCTCCGGCGCTGCGGTCGGCGCCGGCGCCATGTAAATCAATTGCGAGGCGGCTGTGACCTTGGTGATATTTCCATCGAAGCCGCTGCCATCGGTGGTGTGGGTCAGAAGGTTTTGATTGATCCCGTAACTCACCGGCGGGGTGGCCGGATTGTCAGGACGCTTGTCAAAGGCCGAGCGAAAGCTTTTCCAGTTCGGCACGTATTTGCTCTGCAACGTTTCCGGCCAGGCAGGCGTCGATCCCGTTTTGAACATTTGGTCATCGTGATCGCTCAGATAGGCCATCGTGCCGATGCCGAGTTGCTTGAGATTATTGAGGCAGGTCGTGGCGTGGCCCTTTTCCAAAACCTTGTTGAAAACCGGCAGCGCGATGCCCGCGAGGATGGCGATGATCGAGATGACGACGAGCAATTCGATGAGAGTAAAAGCGGATTTTTTCATGGGGTGAAGCGGTGCGAGGCGGCAACCTAGAGCCGTGTAAGGAGAGTGTCGAGTGGGCAAATAGAAATGTTTATCGTCGCGGGCGTCGTGACACGTTTGTCGCTTGCCCTGGGCCCTGCGTCCGCCTCCACTCCGCCGATGCCGAAAGTCCTGATTCTCACCGCCGGCTATGGCGAAGGGCACAACGCTGCGGCGCGCGGTTTGCACACCGGCTTGACCGAATCCGGCGCGGTCGCCGAGATCCTCGATCTTTTCGCCCTCACTGGCGGCGCTTCCTTCGAATACAGCCGTCGCGGTTACCTCGGCCTGATTAATCACGCCCCAAAAATTTGGGCGGCCTGTTATGCGCTGATCGACAAAGTCCCGACCGGTGCGCTGAGCGTCCCCTTGCTCGGCAAAATGCGCCGCTTTCTGGCCGAGCATCTCGACGCCACGCAGCCCGATGCCGTCGTCTCCGTTTACCCGATCTACAGCTACCTGATCGAGAAGCTTTACCCCGGCGGTCGCGGGCGTCCGTTCGCCTTTCACACCGTCGTCACCGACTCGATCACCATCAACAGCATCTGGCACCGCTGCGCGAGCGACACCTTTCTCGTCCCGAACGACGACACCGCCGCGGTCATGACCGCCGCCGGCATCCCGAGCGATCGCATTCACGCCTTCGGTTTTCCCGTGCCCCCGCGCTTCGCGCGCGATCGCCCGGTGCGACCGGCCCCGCTGCCGCCGCGCGTCCTGTTCATGATCAACACGGGCAAGGCCCAGGCGCCGGGCATCGTCGAGCGGCTCCTGCGCATCCCCGGCATCCACCTCACGGTCACCGTCGGCCGCGACGAAAAACTGCGCGCGAGGATCGAAGCCGTCGCGACCAAAGTTGGGCAGCCGGTCGAGATCCACGGCTGGACGAACCAGATGCCCGAACTGCTGATGACGCATCACATCCTGATCGGCAAAGCCGGCGGCGCCGCGGTGCAGGAGACCATCGCCGCGGCCACGCCGATGCTCATCACCAGCGTGGTCCCCGGCCAGGAGGAGGGGAATGCGCAACTCCTTTTCCAAAATCAGTGTGGCGCGCTCTGCCCAACGCCCGATGCGCTCGCCACGCGGATCGAGCAGCTCTTCGCCGCCGAGGCCGCCGAGTGGCGGCTGTGGCAGGCGAACATCGGGCGTCTCAGCCGCCCGGATGCTTCCCTGCGGACGGCGGAATTCATCCTGCAAAGCCTCGGGTCCGAAACGCGCTGAAGTTGCTCCGGTCAGCAGAACGCCGCACCGACTGGCTCGACCAAAGCCAGCCCTGCCAGCGGACCCCTCCCTTGACACCCATCCGTCCAGCTTCGAAACACTGTCTCCCATGATCCGCGCCTTCCTCTTCGATATCGGCAACGTCCTCCTCAAATTCGACTTCTCCGTGGCTTTAAAAAAGACCCTTCCGCTGAGCGAGGTCGAAGACGCGATCGTCGCGACCACGCAGGTCGATCGAATCAAGCTCGGCTACGAAGACGGCCGGATCGACCGGGCGGCGTTTCTTCGCGGGGTGTTCGATGTGCTCCGCTACCGCGGTTCCGAAGCCGAGTTCATCGCCGCGTGGGAGGACATCTTCACGCCCAACGAGCCGATGATCGCGCTCGTCGAGCGGCTGCACGGACGCTTCCCGCTCTATCTGCTCAGCAACACGAGCGGCATTCATCGGGAGTACATTTTCCGCCGCTACGAATTCTTCGGCCGTTTCAGCGCCGGCACTTACAGCTACGAAGCCAAAGCCTCCAAGCCGGGGCGCGAAATCTACGAGATCGCCCAGCGTGACCTCGGCCTCGACCCCGCAACCACGTTCTTCATCGATGACTTGCTGCCGAATATCGAAACCGCGCGCACGCTTGGCTTCCACGCGCATCATTACCATTACGACGAGCACGATG
>JBBQIZ010000130.1:0-12999 GCA_038325425.1 Chthoniobacterales bacterium | reverse complement strand
GGGTGCGAAAGCGCTGAGGGCGCGGTGCGATCCACAGCTGGCTGCGGAAGGCGGCGTGGTCCGGATTGGAGAAGCAGCGCTGCGCATCCGCTTCCGCGCGGTCCGACCCATATCCGGCCTCCACGCCCGCCTTCACCATCGCCTCCGTCACGCGCGGATCCCAGGGCGCACGCCGCAGTTGGAATACGAGCAGGCGGAGATTTCAACATGGTCTGCCCCTTCTACATCGTGCGACCGCCGAGCAGTCGTCAGGGAAGGCCTGCAAACCCGTGCCGTGGAGATCGAGATGCACCAACCCGCGGCCAATTGGCTGCTAATACTACCGGTAGTTTCGCGCATTTAACTGGACGAATGAGTGCGAATGAAAAGCGGGCGCTGTCCGCAACAACCCTTGTATTCAGGCCGTTCCGCAGCCTTTTCAGAGAAGTAGCGCTAACGGGATTCGAACCCGTGTCCCCGCCTTGAGAGGGCAGTGTCCTAGGCCTCTAGACGATAGCGCCGTTTTTGAGGGGCCGCAGATTAGCTGCGCTTGTTCGCGGGGACAAATGGAATTTCCGGCCGTTTACCGGGCCGGCGCACCGGCAGGCGGCTCGGTCGGTGCGATCCGGGTTTGCGCGTAGTTCGAAATGTAACGTTTCGTTTGCGCCGTGATCTCTTCCTTATTGATCGTCTTGTCGATCTTGGCGATGCGCGCCCAAAGCCGGGTGTAATATTCCGTCAGAATGGCGCGCTGCTCGTAATCGGTCCGGGCCTTGAACTGGCTGTCCCAGAGGGCCTGCAGTTCGGGGTCGCTCTGCGCTTTGGTCTTCGCCTGGCGGAGCTTGATCCGGCTGCGCAGCGCGTCTTCCGCCGCCGTGGTCGCCGACTGCTTCTCCCGCTTCGGCTTCCGGGCCTGCGGCGCCTCCTCGAGCGGCGGCATCGACTCCGGGATCAAGGGCAGCCCGGCCTGGCCTTCCGGCAGCAGCGAATCCGGCCGGGCCGGCGTGAGGCCGAAGGCGCTCGGCGCTTCCTGTGCGGAAAGGCGCAGCGGCGCCGTGGCAGCCAGCAGGGTCGCGAAAAAGTAGGCGGGCAGTTTTTTCATGGCGATAGGCAGCGGAAGGTAACGGAAAAATTTCGTTTGAAAAGCATCGCATTCTCCCGCAAGCGGAGGCGATGCCGACTCTCGTCCGCGCGCTTCGCCCGATTGCGCTCGATCTTACGCCCGTGGAAGCCGCCGCCGCTTGCGCGCACCTGCCGGGCCGCGTTTTCTTCGACACGGCGCTCGAGGGCGGTGAACCGGGCCAGCTTTCGCTGGTCGCGGCGGGCCCGGTTGAAATCATTCAAGGCAGGAAGGAAGAGGATTGGGAGCGGTTGCGCCAAATGCTGGAGGCGCGGCGCAATCCTGCGCGCTGCGATGCCGGTTTGCCGGAAGGTTTCGCCGCGGGAACGATCGAATACGACGGGGCGTTCTGCTTCGCGTTTTATGAGGACGCGCTCATTTTCCGTCATGACGAGCGCCAGTGGTATGAACTGGGCACTTTCGCGCCGCGGCTGCAATCCGCCGCTCCTGATGCGCCGAACGCCGGCCCGCGTTTTGCAGCGGAAATGCGGCGCGAAGATTTCTGCGGGCTCGTCGCGCGGGCGCAGGAATACATCGCGGCGGGCGATATTTATCAGGTGAATCTGGCGCACCGATTCTCCGCGCGGTGGACGGGTTCCGACTTTGCCTTCTACGAAGCGCTGCGCCACTACTCGCCCGCGCCCCACGGCGCCTTTCTCGCACTCGCCGGGCGCACCGTCCTCTCGTCGTCGCCGGAGTCGTTCTTAAAAATGTCCGGCCGCGCCATTCGCACGCGCCCGATCAAAGGTACCCGTCCACGCCGGGCCGATGCCCACGCCGACACGCTCTCGGCTTACGACCTCCGCAATTCGCCGAAGGAAACCGCCGAGTTGGTGATGATCACCGACCTCGAGCGCAACGATCTCGGCATGGTCTGTGAATTCGGCAGCGTGGTGGTGAAGGAGTTGCTCAAACTCGAGCGTTTTGAGCAGGTCTTCCATCTGGTTTCCACGGTCGAAGGGCGGCTGCGTGAGGACGTTGATCAGCTCGCCGCATTGCGCACGTGTTTCCCCGGCGGCTCGATCACCGGCGCGCCGAAAAAGCGGGCCCGCGAGATCATCGCCGCGCTCGAACCAGTGCCCCGCGGCCTTTATACCGGCGCGCTCGGCTGGTTCGGCTTCAACGGCGAGAGTCAGTTCAACATCGCCATCCGCACGGTCGTTCTCGAGGAAGGGCGGGCGCACTTTCACGTCGGCGCGGGCATCGTGGCCGACTCCGTGCCGGAGCGGGAGTGGCAGGAGACGCTCGACAAAGCGGCGGGCATCCTGCTGGCCGCCGAACGCCTGGCCCAATCTTAAGCGTCGAGGAAAGGCAGAGCGAGGTCGCTCGCCGGTCGGCGGCGGATGCGCTCACGACCGGCGCGGCCTGCGAAGTCACTATTATGAACAACGAAATCGCCGGCACTCCCGAGGACATGAAGCTGACCGTGAAGCAGGTCGGCACCGCGTGGATCGTCGAAAATAATCTCGGTGAAAGCGTGGGCAGCGCACCGCAGCGGGAGGAGGCCATCGCCATGGCGAAAGAATGCGCCGCGGCGCAAAAGGCCAGCGTCATCTCCGTGCAGGATGCCCAAGGCGCCACCGAACAGACGATCGACGTGTAGGCGCTGAGAGCACTGCGGAAGGCGGACAATTTTCCCTTTCGCGCGTCCTGCTCAGCGCGCTCGCACCGGCCAAAATCCGGGCAGAAAATGCGCGTGTCAAAAATGTCTCGGGGTGCTTATTTTCCCCGCCCATGGAAATTGTTCCCATCGATATCTTCGGCGTGCACGTGGAAGTGCCGTTCCCCACCCCGCTCGGCATTTCGCAGGCGAAGCTCGAGGAATTCGGCGCGAAAATCTGCGAGCCGGCGAAGGGGCTGGGACTGCGGCCCGATCAGATCCGGCTGAAGAAATGGGACGAACTTTACGGTTACGAAATGTCCGCGCAGTTCTTCGGCGAAAACGGCTCGCTGACCCGCACCGCCGATCGCGTGAAGATCGGCGTGCGCAATGCCCGCACGGCCGGCGACTGGACGATCATTCAGCAGACGCTGCTGCGCTTCTACACGCTCATGGATTTCCCGCCGACCACGGTCAGCGCCGTCTCGACCCATGTGCATGCGAAGTTTCCGTCGATCACCGAGCGCGACCAATGGCTTGGGCAGTTTTCCTACAGCCCGCTCATCGCCCGCCCGGCCGCGCTCGGCTTCGTGCAGATCGCGGATTGGGAAAAGGAAATCCGCGTCCTGATCGAACAGTCGAACGCCGTGCCGGACGCGGTTTTCGTGATGTGGGACACGCAGTTTGCCAACGTGCAGGAGTGGGAAACCTTCCTCCTCAGCCTGCCGACGATGATGGAAAATGCGGTGAACATTTTCGACCTCGGCTTCGAGCCGCTGCGCGAACGGGTCTAGGCCATCAAGCCAGTAGCCGCCGGTAGCGAGGAAGTCCGCGATGGCGACCTGCGGCTCATCGCCCGGCGCGCTTGACCGGATGCGCTTCGTCAGCGACGCAGGCGTGATGCGCTTGCTTCTCATCCTGGCTGTCCTCATCGGCGTTCTCGGTCCTCTGCACGCCGCGGAGCCGATCCGCGCCTGGGAGCGGTGGGACCATTGCACGCATCTCGCGGATCGCTTTTTCGATGGTGACAGTTTCCAGATCAAGCACGGTCGGAAGTCGCAAATCATCCGGCTTTACGGCGCGGACACCCCGGAGACGGACACGACTTACGCGCAGCGGCTGGACGAACAGGCGGCGTATTTCGGGATCACGCCCGCGGCCGTGGAACGCGGAGCCGGCGCGGCCAAAGAATTCACGGCGAAGTTTTTGAGCAAACCGTTCCGGGTCATCACGCGGCGCAAGGTCGCGCCCGGCGCAAGCCGCTCCGAGCGGATCTACGCCATCGTCGAACGCGACGGCCTGGCCTTGGACGCCGCGCTGGTGCAAGCGGGTCTCGCCCGCGCGACCACCGAGGCGGCCGATTATCCCGATGCCGCCGGAGGCCGCAAACGCTTCCAGGAACTGCGCGCGCTGGAACAGAAAGCCGCGCACGAACGCCAAGGTCTGTGGGCAAACTCACAGCGGCTCGGTCGCCAGCCATCGCTCGCGGAACGCGTGGCGGCAAAGATCTTCCGTCCGGCGGCGTCCGCGGGTTTCCGCAAAACAAACCTCAACACCGCCAGCGCCGGGGAGATCGAAGGGCTTCCCGGCATCGGCCCAAAAACGGCCGAGCAGATCATCCGCGCCCGCCCGCTCAAGGATCTCGACGCGCTCGACGCGCTGCCTGGCATCGGCCCGAAGAAGATCGAAGCGCTGCGCGAACTGGTCAGTTTTTGACGGCGTTACGGCTTTGGCACGTCGGGCACGCCATAGCTCGCGACGAGGTAATCGACGATCGCGGCGACTGCCTCCGGCGGAGTCGGCGCGGCGTACTTCTCGATCATTTTCTTGACGTTCGCTTCCCAGAATTTTCGCGGCATCGGGGGCTGCGAGGCGATGTATTCCGACGAGTGGCAGATGAGGCAATTGGCCTGGGCAAGTTCGGCGCCTTTCGCCGGCTTGAAGGTGGCGGTCTCGGGCGGGAGTTCGATGGTGACCGGGGCCGCGGTGACGGTCGCGGCGGCGAGAAGGAGCAGGGAAAAAGCGGGGAGCGTTTTCATCGGGAGGAAGAGGTTCAGGCGACCGTCGCTTTCACGGTTTCGACGACGTTGCGCATGTAGCCGCTGGGGTTCCAGAGCGGTTCCATCGGCTGGCTTTCGCCGATGCGGTTGAAGGCGCGGCATTTGATTTCGAGCGGGCCGGTTTGGACGAGCGCCACGGGCAGCCTCCACTCGCGGAAGGAGTAGCGGCCGAGGTCTTCGCCCAAGTCCGCGCCCTGCCAGGTGCGGCCGCCATCGAGGCTCACGACCACTTCGCGAATGCCCGCACCGCCGTCAAAGGCAATGCCGCGGAGCATACTGTGTTTGTTGGCGGGGATGGTCGCGCCGTCCGCGACGCTGGTGATGAAGGAGCGGACGTTGAAGCGCTGGATCGGCTCGGTTTTCGCGGGCGTGGTGCCGGGTGGGATGGCCGCGCCGGGCGTGCAGGGGATGCGATAAGCGGTGGCCATCCAGAAGTTTTCCAGCGTGTCGGCGATGACCGTGATGTCGTGCAGGTGCTTCACCCAATAGGTGCCGTAGCAGCCGGGGACGACGAGGCGCAGCGGGAAGCCGTTGAGCATCGGGAGCGGTTCGCCGTTCATCTCGTAGGCGAGCATCACTTCGCCATCGGCGGCGTGGTCGAAGTCGAGGGCCTTGACGAAATCGGGGGTCTTTTCGAGCGTCGGTTTGTCGAGGCCGTCGAAGACGACCTGCTTCGCGCCCGCCTTCACCCCGGCTTTTTCCAGCACGGCCTTGAGCGGCACGCCGCGCCACTTCGCATTGCCCATGTTGCCATTGCCGCTCTGCCCACCGCCGACGCGCGGCACGAAGAACCCGCGGCTGTTGCCGGAGCATTGGTTCACCGCGACGAGTTCGACGGCGTCCATTTTCCGCAGCTCGGCGAGGCTGAGTTCGAGCGGCTTTTCGACGTGGCCTTGGACCGCGAGGCGGAAGGTGTCGGGGTCGATGGAGAGCGGGATGTTCGCGAGGTGGTAACGGACGAAGAAGGCGTCGTTCGGCGTGATGACGCCTTCATTAAAAACGAAGAACGGCGTCTCGAGCTGCGGCGGCCGGCTGGTCTGGAGGATGAGCGGCCGTTTGCCGGGGAACTTCGCCAGCTTCCGTTCGCCGTTGGCGAAGGGGAGCGTGACGGTGTCCTGCGCGGAGGCGCGGACACCGAGAAGACCGGCTGCACCAGCGAGGGCGCTGCGCTGGAGGAAACGACGACGGGAGACGGAGGCGGGGGTGGGCGTCATGGGGAAACTGTAGGCTCACTCGAGGGCGGTGCGCATCAAGTATCGCGCGTGGCTGGCCCGCAATTCGTCCTTCAAAAATAGGAGCGATACTTCTCCACACCGCGCTCCAATCTTTCGCGCAGGGCGGCGTGCGGGTCGGCGGGGCTTTCGTTGGTCACGGCGGCGTGCATCAGGGCGATCATGCCGGCGACGTCGTCCACGGCGACGAACTCCGGGGCGATGGTCTCGTCCGGGCCGCAGTTGTGGTAGTTGCCGAGGGCGACGCAGAGCGCGGCGGTGCGGTAGCCGTAGAGCTGATACGCGGTGGCTTCGCAGGTGCCGCCGCTCATCAGGCAACGCTGGTGCGGGAGCTTGGCGTCGGTCGCGGCTTTGGTGAGCGCGGCGGTGGCGGCGTCATCGAAGATGCTCGTGCGGTCGCCGACGCGGATGATCGGGCCGTCGCCCATTTTGCCCGCGCCAGGGCTTTTCTCGGAGCTGCATTCCAGCGAGACGATGGTGACATCTTTCGGCACGAGGCCGGTCTTCGCGAGCTGGATCGCGCCGACGAAACCGACTTCCTCCGCGCGGGTGAAGAGGCCGTAAACCGTCGGCGTCGCTTTGGTGCGATCGAGTTCCTGAAAAAGTGCGAGGATGGCGATGCACCCGATGAGGTCATCGCAGGCGCGGGAGTGGATGCGGTCGTCGCGGACTTCGCACGCGGGCAGATCCCACATGGCGAAGGCGCCGAAGTCGCGCGTCGGAGGTTTCTTCGTACGGTAAGTCTCGGGCACGCTGCCGAGGAATTCCCAGCCGGGGTCGGATTTTACCGCAGAGGACGCGGAGGGAGGAGGAGATGGAGTCTTGGTATTCTCCGCGTCCTCCGCGTCCTCCGTGTTCTCCGAGGATTGGAAAACGTAGCCGGGGTGATCCATGTGCGCGGCGAAGGCGTATTCGGCGTAGCCGGAGCAGCCGTCGTAGCGGGCGATGATATTGCCAAAGTCATCCTGGGCGACGTGGACGCTGGGCAGTTGCGCGAGCTGGATCAGGATCTCGGCGCGCACGGCGTCTTCGTGAAACGGCGCGGTCGGCTGGGCGAGGATCGTGCGGGTGAGATCGAGGAGAGCAGCGGTGTCCATGAAATGACCAAGGGAAAATGACCAATGACCAATGGTCAAAGCCGCGCGCGAATATTTTGCTTGGTCATTGGTCATTGGTCATTGGTCATTGCAGCGCATGTCCCGCTGGAAAACCTTTCGCTACCGCCTCGAACGCCGCGCGCTCGAAGGGCTGGCGTGGTTTTGGCCGCGGCTCTCGCGGACGCGGGCGCTGAAGCTCGCGCTGGTGCTGGGCGATCTGGCGTATGCGCTCGATGGACGCGGACGGGCCGTGGCTCTCGGGAATCTGGCGTGCGCATTCGGCGACCGCTTTTCGCGGGAACAACGCCGCGGGCTGGCGCGGCAGTCGTATCGCAATTTCGTGCGGACGATGCTCGATCTTTTCTGGGCGCCGAATCTCACGCCCGAAAACTGGACGGAGTGGCTGAAACTCGAAGGCTTCGAGGCACTGCGCGCGCGGCATGCGCAGAGCAAGGGCGGGTCGATCCTCTTTTGTATTCATCAGGGGAATTGGGAATGGGCGAGTCTGGCGTTTGGCTTCATGGGCCTGCCGACGATCATCGTCGCGGAGAACTTCAAGAACCCGCTGCTGACCGCGACTTTCGCCCGGCTGCGCCAGCACAGCGGACACACCATCATTCCGCAGGAGAACTCGATGCTGCGGCTGCTCAAGACGGTGAAGCGTGGTGGTTCGACCGGGATGCTGCTCGACCTGAATCTGCGCCCGTCGCAGGCGGCGACGATCATCGAAGGCTTCGGCCAGCCCGGCCTGGAGATGTGCGTGAGTTTCCTCCACGCGCTGCTCGCCCAGCGCGCGGGCACGCTGCTGTTCCCGGTCGAGACGGTGCCGCAGCCCGACGGCACCTGCCGCGTGATCGCGCATCCGCCGATCGAATGGCCCGAAGGCGCGACCGTCCAGCAGATCGCGCAACGCTGCTGGGCTGCGATGGAACCGATCATCCACGCCCGGCCCAGCGAGTGGCTGTGGCCCTACAAACATTTCCGCTGCCGGCCGAAGGATGCCGCGCGGCCGTATCCCGCATACGCGAATGTCTCACCGAAGTTCGACAAGCTGCGCCGCGGGCTCGTTTCCCCACCTCAGGCCGGCGGTTGACGGGGAAGGAAGAGATTGCGGAAGTGTCCCGGCGAAGCATTTGACAAAGTGGCCCTCCGCCCCTTGCATACCGCCCTCATGAAACGCCTCGCTTTTGTTCTCGTCGCCTTGGGCGCCGTCACGTGGTTATCCGGATGCGCCGGCACGACCTCCCGCCTCGGTGGCCGCTACGATTCCATCGCCTACCAACCGAAAAATCCGGACAACGTCCGCATCAAGGTCTCGCTGCAAAACCGCGCGGTCTATGTGATGGAAGGCAACGAACCGCTGCTCGTCACCGCGACGGCCATCGGCAAGCCGGATAAACCGACGCCGAAGGGCAACTTCCGGGTCTATAACAAGATCGAGAAGAAGCGCTCGAACACCTACGGGTTTTCGGTCAATGGCGATAGCATCCGCCCGAGCAAATCGAGCGAGGCGACCGGCCGCTACGTCGGTTTCCCGATGCCTTATTGGGTGGAATTTTCGCCGGCCTACGGCTTCCACGAAGGTGCCGTCTGGCCAATCCCGCGCACCCACGGCTGCCTGCGCCTGCACAAGAATGTCGCGCCGAAATTCTTCGCGCTGGCGAAGATGGGCACGCCGGTGAACATCTCCGAGACGCAGCCCGAAGACGATACGATCGGCCGCAATCTCAAGCGCCCGCAGGATTATCAGGATCCAGATCCGGCTCCGCACCTCATCATCACGCCCGCGGTCTTTACTCCGCCGCCCGGACCGCTGCTTGTCGAGCGCCCCTAGGGTACTTCGCCCCTGAGGGCGTAGCTTTCCGTCGCATGCCTGAACCCGCCGTCACCGCCAAGCCCGCCCGCGTCAACCTCCGCACGCCGGATGTCATGGCCGCCGTGCAGGCGCAGGTCGAGGGCCATTACCGCAGCGAGATCGTGGAGAAGCTGCGCGCCAGCGGTGGCACGCTGACTTGCGAGGGCGTGACCGTGAAACTGGCGAAGCAGTTCGGGTTTTGCTACGGCGTCGAGCGGGCGATCGACCTCGCCTACGCCGCCGCCAAAGTCTTCAAGGAACGGCGCCTCTTCATCCTCGGCGAGATCATTCACAATCCCGAAGTGAACGAGCAAATCGCGGCGCTCGGGATCAAAAACCTGCTCGGCCAGGACAAGCAGGCTGAGGTCGAGGAACTGACCGCGGAAGACGTCGTGATCGTGCCCGCTTTCGGGACGGACGTGACGACGCTTGCGCGGATCAAGGAGCGCGGCGCGCAGATCGTGGACACGACCTGCGGCGACGTGATGAGCGTGTGGAAACGGGTGCGCCAGAACGCCAGCGATGACGTGACCTCGATCATCCACGGCAAAGCCGCACACGAGGAGACCAAGGCCACCGCTTCGCGCGCGGTCGTCGCGGGCAAGGGCCACTACCTCGTGGTGCTCACCCTCGCGGATACCGATTACGTCTGCGACTACATCCGGCGCGGCGGCGACAAAACGGCGTTCCTCGCGAAATTCGACGGGGCCTACAGCGAAGGTTTCGACCCGGATCTGCACCTGCGCCGGGTCGGCGTGGCCAACCAGACGACGATGATGCGCGGCGAAACCGAGGAAGTGCAGCGCCGCGTGGAAACCGCCATCCGCGAACGCGACGGCGCGGAGCGGGCGCGCGAAACCTTCCGCTTTTTCGATACGATCTGCGGCGCGACGCAGGAGCGGCAGGACGCGCTCGAGGAAATGCTCGCCGCACCGATGGATCTGCTGCTCGTGATCGGCGGCTACAACAGCTCGAACACCTCGCATCTGGCGGAAATGGGCGAAGCCCAACTCCCGACGTATTTCATCCGCAACGCCAGCCGGCTCGAATCGCGCGAGCGCATCGTCCACTACGACCAGCACGCGCACCAGGAGGTGACGACCGAAAACTGGCTGCCGGAACGTCCGCTGACCGTCGGCATCACCGCCGGGGCGAGCTGCCCGAACAATCTGATCGAGGAAACGATCCTACGGGTCTACGCGCTTTTTGGGATCGACCGGACGCGGCTGATTACGGCTTGATCGCGGCATGTGCTGCTTCAGCCGCCCGGTGACTTCGGTTTCCCAGACGCGCATTTTCGCCCGCCCGGCGTTCGATGGCCGCCAAGTGCTCGTCTATGGCATGCAACTCGACGCGCCGGAGGATCTCGCGATGATCCTGCCATTACCGGTTGGAAGGGATGCGCGCGAAGACGCGGTGGCGTTTGTGAATCTCGAAAAGTATCCGCGCTTTTTCGACGACCTCGAAGCTGGTTTTCCGCAACCCGCTGCCGCTGCTCCACTCGGATTTTCTGAAAGGGCTTCGCGGTCCGCACCGACACTCGCGGTGGTGGAAGTCGGCAGCTTTGTGGCCTCGTTTGTTCCGCGCATCGCGGATTTCGACCGCCTTGATATGCGCTTCCGCCTGCCGCCAGGTGTGTGGGAGAAGATCGGCGCCTATGCCGATCACGGTTTCGCTGTTTTCCAACTGCGCAAAGGTAACGCGCGGATTCATCCAATGGCTTTCACGTTTCCCAATGCACTCGGTAGCCAGCTCTTTTTTCCGACCGTTCACATTCACGACGGCAAGGTGCATCCGCGAGCGGACTTCGACCATGTGCTCTACTGTCAGGCGTCAAAAATGGGCCGGGCCGCGCTGACGGAGTGGAGCGCGTCTGACGTGCCAGCAGCGCGTTTCGTGGATGTCGCCCGCGCCCGCAAGCTCGTGCTCGGCGACCGGCACGTTTATCGCCGCTTTATCGGCGGCGAGCACAAGAACCAGGACGTCCTCCTCGCCGCGGCCTGAGTTACTTCGCGAAGATGCATCATCGGGCGATCCGCCGGAAGAATTCCTCAAGCTGCCGGGCGACCGCCGGAAAGGAGATCGTGGCGCGGGCGTGATCCATGGCCCGCGTCATGACCTCCGCGCAATCGTGCGGGTGCTCAAGCAGGCGCGCGGCGATGTCGAAGAGCTGTTCGGTGTTGCGTCCGTGGCCGCAGAGATCGGGGAAAACGAGGCGTTCAGTGGTGCCGTTGCCGCCGACGCACGGGACGCGGGCGAGTAGGGCGTCGCCCGCGACCTGGCCCGGCACCGCACTGGCGTCGAGCTGCCAGACGATTTTGTGTTTCGCCAGCACGCGCAGGTATTGCGGATAAGGCATCCGGCCTTCGATGACGCGCAGCAGGCGTTCGTCGTAGCCGAGGCGGGCGATCATCCGCCGGCCACGCCAGCCGTCGCAGTTGAAGACGGTGACGGTTTCATACATCGACTCGGCAAGATTTTTTAAGGCGAGCAGCGCGGCGAGATGATTGCGCGACGGGGTGAAGAACTCGCGGGTGCCGACAAAGATGCCGCGCCGCTCCTCGACCGGAATGGAAAAATCCCAACGCGGATCCTCGATCGGATACGGCGTGGGGATGAACTCCGTGTGTCGCGCGCCGGACGCGGTGAAAAGTGAAACGAGGTCGGGAGTGGTCGCGATGGCGCCGTCGGCGCGCGCGCAGAATTCCTGGAAGAGCTTGAGTTTGTCGGGCTTCGCGAGCTGCGTGGCGATTTGGAAGGCGCCTGCTTCCTTCCAGGCCAGCGCCACGGTTTTCCCCGCGCGCCGCAGATCGACCATGGCCTGCCGCGCCGCTTTCACATCCTGCCGCAGGAGCAGGAGGACGGACTTTTGATCGGCGGGAATCAGCTCTTCCTTGCGATAAAAGGCGCCGCCGGTGCAGGCGGCGAAGGCGTGATAATTGAGCGGCGGATGGGCGGTTTCGTCCGGCGTGCCGGGGCCGTCGGGAAAGGGCTGGTCGGGGTCGCGACCGCGCGAGTTGAGGACGGCAAGTTTCATCGTTGGATGCTTACTAACACGCGCTCCGGGCCGCGGGAAAGGGGTTCGTGCGCGCTACGCAAACCCGTAAGCGGCCGGGCGGCTTTTTTGCTAACGACATCGGAGCCGGCGGCTTAACTTCCGCGGCGCCCAATCAACCGCCTCCCAGCCATGTTCAAATTCACCGGAAAAGGTTCCACCACCACCTGCGACGGCATCACCCGTCGCGATTTCCTGCAAGCCGGCACGCTCGGCGCGCTCGGCTTTTCGCTTCCGATGCTCCAGGCCCTGCGCGCGCAGGGCGCGGTGGACAAGACGAAGGACGAGCGCGCGTGCATCATGATTTTCAATCTCGGCGCGCCGAGCCAGATGGACACCTGGGACCCGAAGCCGGACGCAGCGCGCGAGGTGCGCGGGCCGTTCAAGACGATCCGCACGAACAACCCGGACATCCAGCTCACGGAAATCTTCCCGCACATGGCGAAGATCGCGGACAAGTTTTCGCTGGTGCGCAGCGTCTATCACACCGCCGCCGCGGTGCACGACACGGGGCACCAGATGCTCCAGACCGGGCGGCTTTTCACCGGCGGAATTATCACGCCGCACGCGGGCTGCGCGCTGGAGTTTTTGAAAGGGCGGCGCACGGAAATGCCCGCGCACGTCATCCTGCCCGAGCCGATGGGCCCGACTGGCGGCAATCTCCCGCACGGCCAGGATGCGGGTTATCTCGGCAAAACTTACGATCCGTTCGTGCTCAACGCCGATCCGTCGGCCAAGGACTTCAAAGTGCCGGACCTGCTGCCGCCGAGCGAGATCAGCGAAGTGCGGCTCCAGCGGCGGCGCGATCTGCGCCAGCTCGTGGACGATGCGGTGAAGAATTTCGAGGCCAGCGAGTCGGCGAAGTTGATGGAGACAAATTTCGCGGACGCCTACCGGCTGATGACCAGCCCCACGGCGCGCGAGGCTTTCGCTCTGGAAAAGGAACCGCTGAGCGTGCGCGAACGCTACGGCATGACCCGCTTCGGCCAGTGCTGCCTGCT
>JBBQIZ010000129.1:0-13031 GCA_038325425.1 Chthoniobacterales bacterium | reverse complement strand
CTCGCCTGCAAACACAACCGCGAGTTCACCTACCTGCGGCACCCGGGACCGGCGGCGATTCTCGAGCAGGGTCAGTGGAATCCGAAGCAATCCGCCGGACTGAGCTGGGCGCTGTTGCCGGGCGATTTCACGGCGATTCTGCCCGCGGCACCCGCGCCCGATCTGATCTTCTTCGACATGTTCTCGAGCAAGACTTCCGGCGCGCAGTGGACGCTGGCCGTCTTCCGCCAAATCTTCGAAGCCTGCGCCGGGCAGGCCGCTGAACTCTTCACCTACTCGTGCTCCACGCCGATCCGTGCGGCGCTGCTCGCCGCCGGCTTCCGCTTGGCCAAAGGCCGCAGCACCGGCGACAAAGTCGAAACGACCATCGCCCTCACACCCGCCGCCGCCCGGCCGCCGTGCGGCTACGCGCTGCTCGGCGCAGAGTGGCTCGGGAAGTGGCAGCGCTCCGGCGCGAAATTCCCGGCCGACATCGCCGGCGAACACTGCGCCGCTTTCGAGCGGGCGATCCTCGATCATCCGCAATTTGCGCACCTTTCTCCGCTGAAACCCTGACTCTCCTGAGCCGCCTTACTTGGGCGCGCCGTGCCGGGCGTCGGAGGCCGCCCAGAAGGTTTGCGTGGACTCGGCGGGAAGCTGTTTGGATTCGTTCCAGGACTTCGAGATATGACGCAGTTTCGGGAGTTTGCGGAGCTGGTCGACATTGGTGGCTCCGGCCGGGAGCACCAAATCTTCGAGGTGGGCGAGGCTGGCCAGGGCGGCGACATCCGTCGCCGGAGTGCCGTCGAGCCGCAGCGAACGAAGTGGCATTCCGCGCAGCGGCTCGAGATCGCGCACTTGGGTCCGCGAAAGGTCGAGTCGGCTCAGCGGCAGTCCTTCCAGTCCTCTCAAATCACGAATCGGCAGCCCGCCAAAATAGGCTGAGAACTGGCCGGCTGGCTCCCTCCGGATGGACAAGGGCGGCGGTCTCCGGCCCAACTGCGCATGGATCACTCCGAGGAGTTGCAGGTAGGGAGCAGCATCGGGCAGCACGTCCTTGCGAAACTTCGCCAGCGACACAAATTCCGAAGCCCACCCTGCGACACTCACCCGACGAAGGTGGGGAAAGTGGCCGACCAGGGGGATATCCACGGCATGAAAGGGCAGCGCAAGTTCTTCGAGGTTCGGGCAATCGTAGATCGGGCTGAAGTCTTCGACGAACATTGCGCTGGACAGAGAAAGCTGGTGTAGCGACATCCCGCGCAGCGGCGAAAGATCCCGCACGCTGCTGTTCAGCAAGTCGAGTTCCCGTAAAGGCAGGTCGGCGAGCGGGCTGATATCGCGAAGTTGATAGGTGTTGCGCAAGCTGCACATTTTCAAGGGCATGCCTTTGAGCGGGGTCAGGTCGCTGACGCGGGTCGCATCGAGGACCAGCGCCTCCAAGGGCATGCCGGCCAGCGGGGAGAGATCGATGACCGTCGATGAACGCAAATCGAGCGAGTTCAGGCGCAGGTGACGGATGGGCGAAAGGTCGGTGATGCGGTTGTAGTTCAGCGAGAGCCGGGTGATGGGCAACCGGGCGATGACCTCGAGGTCGGGCGAACCGGTGTTGCCGAGATCGAGTTCGCGGATGGGAAAGTCGAGCAGCTTGTCCAGATTGCCGAGTTTGAGTCCGTTGAGATTGACGGAAAACATGCCGTTCTGGAGGAGCTTGATGCGGTGGTTCATCCAGCCGATCTGGCTTTGGTATTCCTTGAGTCGGGCGCGCAAGGCCTCTTCCACCGCTTCCCGGCCCTCGCCCAACTCCAGCGCGAGCGGAGCGGCCTCCACCCCGCGCCCCTGCGCCATGAGCGCTTCGAGGAGTTCGACCCGGCTGGCCCGACTCAGCGGCGCAGGGGCAGGATCCGCGGCGAGCAGCTGATCGCAAACCGTGAGATTCGCCGCGGCCACCGCATGACCCGGGTGCAAGGCCAGCACCCGGCGGTAGATGGGGGCCGCTTCGGCGAGGCGCTGACTGGATTGCAACAGATTTGCCCGGAAAATCAGGTAATCGGGGTTCGACGGCTGGAGGGAAATAGCGAAGGCGATTTTCTCGAGCGCACGGTCGAAACTGCCCTCCTCCACCAACGCCCGCGCTTGTTCGAGAAAGGTGGGCGCGGTCGCGCGGAGTTGATCGAGCGTGGTCTCCGCGCGGTCCCGGGCGGTCTTGGCGACGTTGCGTTCGTTTTGCGCAATGTCGCGCTCCCGTTGGACATGATGGAACGCGAAAACGCCGAGCCCGAGGAGCAGCAGCAGACTGCCACTGAGAATGGCCGTTTCCGTCTTGTGCCGGCAGACCGCGAGATAGATCAGCTTCAACAGGCTGGCCCGTTCGGCGTTTGTGGCGAAGCCGTTCTGATACGCCTCAATCTCTCGCTGGAGTTCCTCCACCCGGGCGTACCGCGCGGCGGCCGTCGGCGCCAGGGCCTGCATGCAGACGGCACCGAGCGACTCTGGCACCCGACCACCGGGGAGATGCGGCCGGGGCGCCGTCCCGACCAGCGCCGCCGGTGGGGTGATCCGCCCCCGGCGGACCTGCTCGAGCATCGCCCGGACGGTCCCGCCTTTCACCGCCGGCTGGAGGGTGAGGATCTGGTAAAGGATCGCGCCCAAGGCGTAGATATCCGAGCGGCCGTCGAGGCTCTCGATTTCGCCGCGCGCCTGCTCGGGCGACATATATTGCGGGGTGCCCATGATTGCGCCATGCAAGGTCATCGACGCTCCTTCGCCAGACGCACCCGAGTTGATCGCAGGAAGATGCCGAGCGCTGGCCGGCACCGGCGAGGACCGCAGATTTTCTGCGACCCCGATGACCTTCGCCAACCCCCAATCCATGACGAGCACCTCACCGAAGTCGCCGAGCATGATGTTGTCTGGCTTCAGATCGCGATGGATGACCTGCCGGGAATGCGCGAAGGCGATGGCGTCGCAGACTTTCTGAAAGGCCGTGAGCAGGGCGGCGAGGGGAAACTTGGTGAGCGTCTCGCGATCCCCCTCGCTGAGGAGCTGCAGGATGCGGCGCAGGGTGATCCCGCGGACGAACTTCATCGTGTAAAAAAGCTCCTCCTGCTCATCGACCCCGAGTTCGTAGATCGGGACGATGCCCGGATGCTCGAGCTGGCCGGTAATCTGCGCCTCCTGGTAGAAGCGCGCCGCGTGATCGGTCGTCTTATCCTTGAGCATGACCTTCATCGCGACATTGCGTCGGATGAAAGCGTCGCGCGCATTCAGGATCTTGCCCATTCCACCCTCCGCCACGACCGCCCCGATTTCGTATTTCTTCTCGCGGAGGAGACCCTCCGGCAGGACCCGGCGCTCGCTGACCGCATTTTGCAGTTCCGGGGCCAGTCTCACCTGCGGGGATTGCCGCCGCTGCGCTTCGACGGTGGCCTCGCCGAGCTGGATCTTCTGCGTCGGCCGAACGCCGGTCTTGCCGGTGATCCGCTGCCCATCCAGAAAAGTGCCCTCATCGCTGCCGAGGTCTTCGATGAAAATCTCCCCCTCGCGAAAGGTCAGGCGCGCGTGCTGCGGCGCCACCCGGAGCACCTCGATGCGAAGGCCGGCCTGCTCGTCGCTGCCCAGGAGATATTCGCCGGGCGGGACGAGGCGTTGACTTACGACTTCAGCGCCCCTGCGGATCGTAATCTCAATCTCCTCCACGAAGAGAGCAGTAGCGGCAGTGGCGGTAACCGTGATGTCGGAGGGAGACATGGACGAGCCACACCTTGTAGCAGACGCGTTCGCCATTCCGCGATGGAAAAGGCGGGGTTAATCGATTCGGGCATTCCGGCCCGGATCGCAGTCCACGCGGTCCGCTGAGCGCGCGTTTTTGACGCGTGAGGAATGCGCTAAAACGCGACGGGAATGCCGCGCGCGGCCCGCCTCAGGAAAAAACGGCGGTCATGATATTCTGCTCACCATCCAGGCGTCCCCGCACGACGTCTTCGACGTCGGAAACCGCGCGGCATTCCTTGGGATGAAACAACCGCGTCAGCGATTCCTGCGTGAAATAGTGCAGATGTTCGCCGGGTTTGTAGTGCCGCCATTTTTTGCACTCCGGAAAGGAACGCGGGGTCTTGGGCAGTGAAACGAGGATCAGCCGCGCCCGCCGACTCAACTGCCGGATGACGTCCAGATCGGGGAAATGCTCGAGGGAATCGAAGAAGGTGACGGCGTCCCATTCGTCCTCGGAAACGAGCGGTTTCTCCTGGATGCCGCGATCGACCCCGTGGACATCGCAACCATACGCCTCGAACCCGGCGGTGCTCGCCGTGTGCAGGAAAGCGCCGGTCCCGTAGCCGACATCGAGCAGCCTGCCCTGCTTGACGAAGCCTTTGAGGAAGCCGGTGCGCAGGTGACTCATGGCGACCTCCGGTTTCTGCAGATAGCCGCTCATGTAATCGAAATCGTAACGCGCCGTGACCATGCCGGAGCGCTGGAAAGCGTGGCCGCAATCAAGGCAGCGCAGGAGGTCATCGAAATCATCGAGTTGAACGGCGCAGCAAACGGGACAGGTAGGGGAGTTCATGAAATTGAGGCGGTGAAATTGACAGGATTGCTGGCCGGGCCGTCGCCCGAAGCGTTGCGCCCGGTGACCCAGAAGGTGTAAGTGGTCCCGGGTTGCAGCGGGCTGAAGTTGCTTCCGCCGACGGCGGTTTCGATGGAGACACCGGCGACTTCCGCGGCGCCTCCGCTCGGCTGGCGCCAGGCGACGAGCACCTGGGCGCGGGTGGGCAGCGCGGCGAGGGTCAACTGGCCGGTGCCGGGTTGAAAATGGACCTCGCCGGGCGCCTCCGGGAGGGGCGCGGCGGGGGTGCCGTTCGATTCCGGCGGCAACCCGATCCGCGCGAGCTCGGGGTTCATTTCCCGCTCATCGCTCGCCGTGCAGTAGTGATGCCGCACCCGGGAGACGGCGCTGAGCAAAAGTTCGCGCTTCTCGTTGCGTTCGTGGCGGATCGTTGCGTAAGAGCCGCCGCTGGCGAGGATTTTGTGCGCATCCTGCACGCCCAGCCAGGTAATCATCCGGGTGAGAATATGCGCGGGATACTGCAAATACGGGGGCAGGTGCGGCGTGACCTGCACGGCCGTGCGGGAAAGAATTTCGATCCGGCTCGGTCCGGCGATATCGCCCAGCTTGCCCCGCTCCCAGCCGTAAGTCTCGAGCGCCTGCAGCACATCGCTCGCCGGCGCGACTTCCTCGGGAACCGCCTGAAGATATTCGTAGCCGTCGCGGACCAACTCGGAGAGTCGCTGGCGGGCGAGCACGAGCCGCTGGGCGGCGGAGCCACCGGTCAGTTCGGCCGCCGCATGCGCGGCCCGCGCTTCTCCCAATCGGCTGGTGACGACGGGAAGGAGCGACGGGCCGAGCTTGCAGGGATCGTAGTCGCTGCGCACGGCATCGACCTGCACGATCAAATCCCCCGTGGCGAGGGCGTTGATGAGAATCAGGTCGGGCATCGGCGCGCGGAAAGAATCACCTAAAGCGTGGACCCTCGCTGCTCTCGCCCTGGAAATTGTCGGACTCGGCGGAGTAGATGAGATGGCGCAAGGTCGATTCGGAGGCGCCGCTCATGCTCGATTGCCAGACGGCAGGTGCGGGCGGCGTGCCGACGGTATTCGGGCGCGGAGCGACCGTGGAGCGGGCGGGAGGAGGCATGACGGCGGCGCCCGCCGAAGCGGTGCCGGGGAGGTTGCGGGTGGTGGTATTCATGGGTGTGGGCGTCTGATGGACTTGGTGTTTTGTTATTGGGCTGTCGCGGTGGAAGTGTTTTGGCGGGCCGGGCGGGCGGCCTCGCGGGCGCGGGGAATTTCGGCTCCGGCGAGGGTGCCGTTCGGCCCGGCAAGCGGCGGGGAAAGCAGGCCGACGGTGGTGGCCGCGCCGCTGGCTTTCCGCGGGCGGGGCGGGACGCACGCGAGCTCGACCGGCAGGCGTTCATAAACTTCCCAACGTCCGCGCCAGACGCCGTCGTTTTCCCGCTGCAGGCGGCAGGTCCGCGCGGTGGCGCTGAAGAATTCGAGGACGGGGCCGCTGGGACTTTCGCGCAGATGCCAGTAGATCTCCTGCTCTGCGCCGCCTTTGCCGACGAGGCCGTCGGGGCGCAAGCGCAGCACCCGGCAGTCGTGACCGACCCGGTGATAATTCCAGGCGTTGCTGGCCAGGGCGCGCGCCGTGAGGCGCAGCTCGGGCGTGGCTTCCAGGGCATTCCAGCGGCGGACGCCGAGCGTCACCGGGAACCAGCGCTGGCGCAGTTCGTCAATAAACTGGCGGCAAATTTCCTCGTGTTGAAATCCCGGGATCCGCCGGTTCCGCCCGTCGATCCGCCATTTGTCGGCGTTGCGATGCTGGAAGAGCCGGCGGCCCTGCAGATCGTGCTGGCACATCGTGGCCTCGAGCGCTTCGAGCCGCCGGGAGGGCATGGCGTAGGGCTGGTCGAGCCGCGCCCACGCCATGTGGAAGGTGTCTTTGTCGCCATGGATGTGGCGGTAATAAAAGGCGCTCTGCGCGTTGAGATGTCCGGCGAGTTTGAGCGCCTTCCAGCTCTTTTCCTTGTGGATGAGGATCTGCCCGCTCTCGAAGGCCGGCTCCTCGCGGTAGGCGATGCCCATCAGCGACCAGATGCGCTTTTCCGCAGCCAGCGTCGCGAAGTCGGGCCAGAAGATGGCGCCTTTCGCCAAATATTCCGGCTCGTCGAAGAGGAAGCTGGGATCACGCACGGCGACATTGTCGGCGTCCAGCAGGAGCACTTCGGCAAAGCGGCAGTGCTGCAGCGCAAACGCCTTCAGCTCCCAACCGAACAGGCTGGGCACGGGATGCCGCCGCCGCACTTCCAGGCCATCGACCGGCTCCACGCCGAGCGGCGTGAGGAGCGCCCGCATCGCCGCAGTCATTTCATTCGCGCCCAGATACCAGAGTTCGATCGGCAGGGTGCAACCGTGGTGGCGAAGCAATTTCACCGTCACCCAGGCGCACGGGAAATACTTGGCGCCGCCGCCGCAGATGACGATGCCCCGGCCGGCGAAACGCTTCTTCGGATAGGAATGCCGCGCGGCGACTGCGCGCTCGAGGAGTTCGCGGTAATGCCTTTCCTCCTCGGTGACCGGCCCCGGTCTGGGAGCGGGCGTCGAGGCGGGCTGCGGCTGGGTGAGGAGCATGCACAACTGCGCCTGCGTTTCCGCGCTGTGCTGGCGGGCCGCGACCCGCCCCCGCGCCCGCCAATGATGATGATAGCGCTCGATTTCCTCCGCCGGGCGTTCGTCGATCGCGTGAAAATGACCGATCACCACCCGGCTCGGGTCGCTCCTGAGCAGGCCCGATCCGCTCGGATCGTAAAGCTGCAGCCCCACTTTGGCGGGCGCGGGCGCACCCTGCCTGGGCGGGACGGCGGTTTCGACAGGTCGATCGAAGCCGAGTTGGTTGTATTCGCGCGGCAGATAAAGGATCGGCGAACTCAGCATGTGGCGCGCGCCGTTGAGATAGGTTTGGTCCTTGAACCGGGAGAAAAAGCGCCCGGTGAGCCACTGCGCCTTTTCCAGAAAAACGGCATGCACGGCCCGCTGGATGATGAAAAAGCCGCTGTTGAAATAGAGTTCGGGACGCAGCCGGATGGTGCCCGCTTCCTCCCGGACGACCTCTTCGGTTTCGTAGCGGTCGCGCACGCAGACAAAGTCCCGCCGACCGGCAAACGCCCGGGCGTCGAAGGGCTGAAGAAAAATGAGATCCGCGTCGAAATAGAGAATCGAATCGGCGTCGGGAAACTCGTGGAAGAGTTTGTATTTCAGATGATGCGGCGTGCTCAGGCCGTGCCGCTTTACGGCGTCTGCACCGAGGATAAAGGTCTGCAGGCCGGTGCTCTCCTCGCACGATTCCGCGGCCAGCCGCGCGAGCATTTCCCACTTCTCCCCGACGCCGATCGTCACGCCGATCATCCGATGGGTGTCGTCCGCGCGGGACGCCGCCACGGGCCGCACGCCCTCTTCCTGCGGACGCTGGCGACTGCTTGGCCGCACCTCTTTTACGGGAGTGCGCACGCTCGCGAGAGCACCCGCCGCCGCCTGGGCAGTGGTCAAATACTGATAGGCGCCGCCGGTGTAATAACCCTCGATCCGGCGGATCACATCCTCCGCAGTGATCATGTCCATGCAGCGCGGCAGGTAATCGGCCGGGTCCGCCGACGGGATCCCCAACGCGCGCGCCGGCGACGTATTTTCCCCGACCTCCACCGGCTGCACGCAGAGGTGCGCGGACGCGTCGCGTTCATCGCCATCGCCCAGCGCCACCGTCCGCGATTTCCAGCACCCGCCTTGATCGCAGCAGAGGAGCTGCCCGTTGGTGTGGATGAATTGATGATGCGGATACGCCGCCCACTGCATCGGTTCGCGACCGCCCGCGACGACCACACACGCGCGGTTCTGCGGCCGACCGGGCCGCACCGGGACCGCGGCGGCGAGATGCATCAGGGATGTCAGCGGACAGGCCACGCCCTGCGCGTGATAAACCAGCCGCACGAGCTGGCGAAGATGCGTTTTCCCGCGCAGATCGATGACGCCATCGAGCGCCGGATGCGCGTGGTCGGCGTGGCCCACCTGCACGAACTGAATCCGGCCGCGGAAATGATCGACCACCTGCTGCCAGCGCCGTGCTTCCCACCACTTGATCGTGTAGTCCTGTTTTCCGCCCGCCACGATGATCCAGTAGGGCGTGTCTTCGCCGGTCCGTTCCATGACCTGCGGCATCCATCGTTGCTCATCGGGATGAAGGTGGATGTCACCACGGAATTCCGTCGGCTCGATCTGCAAGCCGAGCCGCTCATTCAGAAAATCGATGAAGCCGAACAGACAGTGCTTTGGCGAGCGATTGGCCCGATTGATCCGCGGATGGTCACACTCGATGACTTCCACGTCGGGATCCTCTTCGCGCAGCGGCTGGAGGTAAGGATTTTCGTGCCACAGTGCCGGACTGGGCGTGCGCACATCGGTGATGAACCGGCCGGGATAACACCGGTGCAAATCCCGCACCGCGGCGGTCAGGACGACGATGTCTCCCGGCGCTCGGTGATGGGTGAGGATGAGGCGCCGCTCGCTTTTTCCCATGGTGGAAGTCCGGCTCACCCGACAATACGTCCCACCGGACGTGACCCTATGCTGAACCGCTGTTTTATCATCTCGGGGCGACACGCTGCTTGGTCGCCCCGGCTCCGGGCAAGACAATTTTCCGCCGACGGCAGAATGATCCGCCGGCCTTTGTTGCGGAAGGATTGCGGTGCTGATGGGCAACTGCTAATCGCCTCCCGATGCGTCCATTCGTTTTTGTCGGCGGCGGTCTCGGTGATGTCGCCCGGCGGTTATATCTGACCAATACCTACGATATTCTCGAACACGGGAGCGACCCGCTCTGGGTGCTCTGCTTTTCGCATAATCCTGCCGCGCTGGAGTTCTTCCGCTTCCACCCCAATCACCGGCGGATCGTGCTGCTCGATATGGGCCATCTCTACATGGCGTTGCAGCGCGATCGGAGCGTGGATCGGAAGGAAATCAATCGCACGATCTTCTCGGCCTGCGGTTTGGTCGAAAGCGAGCAATTGACCAAGAACCGGAAGCTGCAGCCGCACGGCCATTTTCACGCGCCGGACAATCTCAAGGACACCCGCGGCCACATCGTCCTGCATCCCTTTGGCCGCGGCTGGGGCGACTGGCCGACGGCTACGCGCGACGCGGTGCGCGCCGCCTTGCACGCGGTGCCGCCGTCGGTCCCCGTGTTTGTCATCGCGGCCGACTATGTCTCCGCGGACGGCCGCACCAAACGCGAGTCGTTTCCCTGCGATCTGCCAAACGTCACCGTGCTTAAGAATCTATCCGCGCCCGCAGCCTTCACCCTCGTCGCGACCGCCTCGCGTTTCATCGGGACGATGTCCGCTCTCTCCCAGGTCGCCGCATTTGAGAACACCCCCTCGATCATCCTCTACCCGGCGCGCTGCTCGGACTTTCAGCCACCGTTCAGCAACTACTCGAAGTGCATCTGGCAGGGTAATGGGATCGCGGTGGACTACGACTCGACCCCGCCCGACGTGCTGGCAAAAACCCTGGCCGACTTCCTGCAGGAGCCCGCCACGCGGCCGGAGATGCGCGCCGCTTTCGCGGAGATCGACCCGCGCGCCGCCGCCGTGGTCTGATACCATCTCTCGCAAATAACATGACAGTGATCACCGAGCCGCCGTCATTTCCTCTGCGGCCCTTTGCGTGCTCCGCGCCTCTGCGGTAGAAGGTAGGCTGAGTTTTACCGCAGAGGCGCAAAGAACGCAGAGGGCCGCAGAGTGTTCGATTGATTCTGGGAGATGGTCTGAGGGAACGGTCCGCCGCCGCGAGCGAGCGTTGCTCAGTCGGCGATGCTCTCGAGGAACTGGCCCCATTCGCCGGGCCCGAGCGGCACACGGCCGCGGCGCGCCTCTTCCGACACCAGCACGCCGATCGCCCGGAGCGCGTCGGACGATTGCGTCGCGCGCAGAATCTCCGCGTCCTGGGCGAACACGCGACTCACGAGCAGCAAGGCCTCCATGGCTTTGTCTTTGTTCATCACCCCGCGCGTCAGAATTTCCGCGTTGCGGGTTTTGAGGCCGAGCGAGAGCGCGCGCAGAATCTCCGCGCGCTCGGCGTGCGTCGGCGGGAGCACTGCCGCGAGCTGGGTCAGGGCGCGCAGCATGATGTAGTGGTAGGCGGGGCGGGCGTTGTGCGCATCCATCCAACGACCGGCCTGCGGACCGTCGGTGAGCTGGCCGGGGATGACGCCGAGGCGCGCCTTGTGCAGCGCCGCGGTGAGGTATTTCGCGTCGCCGGTCACGGCGTGCGCTTTCGCGAGGAGATGGACGCTGAAGCTGTTGTAGTTCCAGTTCGTGCAGAGCGGACGCGCCAGCGCCCAGTCCGCGGCCTGCCGGGCGGAAGCGAGATGCCGCGGGTCCTTGGTCACTTCGTAGAGTTCGAACATCGCGACCCCGCATTCGCCGTTGTCGAATTGCAGGCCGCCATCGCCGAGATCTTCAAAGGCCCAGCCGCGGCGCACCACGCGGTCGAGCTGACCGGCTTGCTCCGCCTTTTTGAGAAAAGCGGTCGCGGCTTGCATGGCCCGCGCCTCAGAAGTTCCCCGCGCCGCCGGAAAAGGAAACACACCGCTGCCCGCCTCCTGCTGTGCCCACATGAGAAAATCCGCCGCCTCCCGGGCCATCGCCAACCCCCGTTCCGCACCATCGAGCTGCGCCCGAAAGGCCGCGACCTGGCCGGTAATGACCGACGCGGGCGCGCGCAGCGGCGCGGACAAGGTGGCGGGATCGACGCCCACTTTCCACCAGCGCATCTTCTCCAGGCGATCGAAGTGCGCGGCAAATCCGCGTTGCGCTTCGGCCCGGGTGAGCATGCGGCCATCGGTCGGGACTGGACGGAACTCATCGGGCACCTCGGGTTCACCGGCCGCCGCGCCCAAGGCCTCGCGCGCGGCACCGGCTGCGGCCCGCACGGCTTCGAGATTCTCCTCGGCCAGCGCCTTCGCCAGAACTCGCGTGAAGTGCCGCTGGTCGAGGCGGGCGGGCGGCAGGTTCGCGCCCGATTTCTGCGGCCCGAGCGCCTCCAGCAGTTCGTCGATCAGTTTCTCGGCGGCGGCGACATCGCGCACGCGGACCAACTCCCGGAGTTGAAGCACCTTGGCTTCGTGCTCGCGCGGCGGACGTCCGTCGCGTTCCAACTGCTCGATCAATGTTTGCAGTCTCTGCAGTTTCGCACCCACCCGCTGCTCCGCTTCCCCGCTGGTTTCAGCCGTGGCGGGCGCCGCTCGCGAGGCGAGCGCGCGGGCTTTGGTCCGTTGCTCGGCGCTCAACGTCATCCGCGCCGCGAACAGCACGGAAAATTCCAGTTCCTTCACTGCGCGCTCGGCATCCAGCAGCGCGGCGAGGCTCGATCGTGCAACGCTCTCATCGGGCGGCTCCGCCTGCAGCGCCGCGCGCAACGCCTGCGCACGCTCTTCGGCGACGCGCTGTTTTTCCCGAAACTCGGGGAGCGCCGCCTCGGCCGCGCCGCGGATGGCCGCGGTCTGGGAGTCGCTGAGTCCGAGTTCGGCTTGCGCCTTGATCAGCGCCTCGGGAGGAAAGAGCAGGCCCGCGGCGGCCTGTGGTTTTTTCGGCGACTGCGCGGGCGCGCCGCCTGGCAGGAGAAGCGCGGCCAACAGGAGGATGGATGGTATTTTCATGAAAGTCAGAGTTCGAGGTTCAAAGTCGGCAGCAGTTGCTCGCTCGGTGCGGTCCATCGACCGAAGGCCGCGTGAGTGGAGCGCTCATGCTCGTCGGCGATCTCGCCCACGAGGGCGGCAAGCGAAGGCGGCGGCTCCGCCGCGCGATGGTTCTGAAAGACGACGCCCATCAGCGCGAGCGCCGCCGCGAGCGGGAGCAGCCATTTCCCCAGTGCCCAGAAACGGATGCCGGGCCGCCCCGCCGAATCCTGCAGCTCGACCGAAACCGTCGCTTGAGCGCACTCCCGCATGGCCTGAAATGGCGGTGCCTCGCCAGCCTGCCGGGTGCGACGCTGCTGGAGCGCGCGGTGCAATGCGGATTCGATCGGGTCAGGGGCATTCATGGAGTTGAGAAGTTTCCGGATTTATCGGCCGGCCACTGCCGGCGCAGGGCGGCTTTGCCCCGCTCGTAGTGCTGGCGCGCCGTGCCGAGGGCGACCCCGAGCGCGTCGGCGGCCTGTTGGATGCTGAGTTCCTGATAGAAAACCAAATGCAGGATCTCCCGCTGACGCGCGGGCAGAACGTCGAGGAGCGCGAGCAACTGCGCCGCGCGTTCGTCCGCCGCGAGCGCCGCATCCGGCCGGGGCGTGGGATCCGCCAGAGCCGCCGCGGCATCGAGGACGGTGAATCGGTCGTGCCGTTGATTCTGCTTTCGAGATTCCTCCACCGCCACCCATCGCACCACTCCGAGCAGCCACGTTTTGAAGCTGGAGCGCTCCCCGAATTTGGCCCGTCCGCTGAGGAT
>JBBQIZ010000128.1:0-13053 GCA_038325425.1 Chthoniobacterales bacterium | reverse complement strand
GCGTGGCCGATGTGGGGCGCGCCGTTGGTGTAGTCGATGGCGGTGGTGATGAAGAAGGTGGACATGAAATGGGGTCAGGCGTCGCCGGGCGGTTCGTCGCGGTGGGCATGCCAGAACCGGAGAACATTCACGACGCCCGCGTTTTCGTCGATGCGGTAGATGATGCGAAAGACGCTGAAGGCGAGAATTTCCCGGGCGTCCGGCCAATCGGGAATCCTGGCGCGCCGCCCGCGGAGGGCGCTCGCTCCATCGGTCAGCTCGATCTCTGCGCGGTGGACCAAATCGCGGTGATACTTCTCCCCGCGCCACGCCTCGCCACGCTCCGACCAGTATTCGCTCAGTTCGTCGAGATCGGCTAAGGCGCGGCGAGTGAAAACTAGGCGGAACGTCGCTTCGCCCATTTCTCGTCCATTCTCTGCTTCACCTCTTCAAGCGTGAAGACCCGCCCTTCCGCGACATCTTTCTCCGCTTCGCCGATGGCGAGACTGAGCCGCGCATCATCGTAAAGCTCGCGCAAATACGGATGGTCGTCCGGGAAGCTATCGACCCATTGGTGGATGGTCTCTTTCATCGACATGGCGCAAAGTTAGCACACGCGGTGAACAGCGCACAGGGCAAAGGCGGCCCGTGCGCCCGGCTCAAGACTCCTTCCGTCCCTTGCGCGTGAGGACGGAGATGCGGCCGTTGGTTTCGAGGATCGCGGCGTGGACTTCGGTGATGTTTGCGCAATCGGCTTCGCGCAAAGCCGAGAGCAGGTCGTGCTGGGTGATGCCGGCTTTGCGGAGCGCGTCGGCGCGGACTTTGCCGTTGTGGACGAGGAGCTCGGCCTGGCCTTCGATGATCGTTTCCAACCGGCGGCTGCGGCGCGTGAGCCAGCCCATGCAGAGGTCACAGGCGATGAGGGTAATGGCGAGGATGATCCCGGCGGTGATCGAGTTGTCGCCGCCGTTCATGGCGTTTTGCACGGCGTTGCTGATGAGCAGGAGGAGGACAAGATCGAAGGGCGTCATCTGCCCGATCTGGCGCTTGCCCGAGAGGCGGAGAAAGACGAGGACGAAGCCGAAGACGACGATCCCGCGCAGGATGAACTGCCACCACGGAGCGCTGAGTTTCCAGAGCTCGCCATCCATCGCGGGTCAGTCCTTTTTGATCTTGCCGCCCCAGCCGAGGATGCGCGCCTTGGCGCCGGCGGCTTCGGCTTCGGGGATCAGGCCGGCGCGGACGTAGAAGAGCGACAGGCTGGACCACGCGAGCTGGTCGTTCGGTCGCATCTCGACGGTCTTTTTCCCGGCCTCGATGGCTTCGGCAAAATGCCCGGTTTTCATCAGCGCCATGCCGAGCGCATGCCAGGCGTCGAAGTACTCCGGCGCGAGTTCGGTGCAGCGGCGATACTTTTCGACGGCGGCGTCGAGTTCGCCCAGCGCGAGGTCGCCGTTGGCGTCGTCGAACAATTCTTCGACTTCGGCGGAGGCGCTCATTGGGGAGGGGCGGAGGGGCGGCGTCCGCTCAGCTCTTGTAGTGGATCTGCAGTTGGGCCGCGGCGCGGCGCACTTTCAGCCATTCGGAGAAGAGCACCGCTTTTTGGAATTCGATGACGTTCGCCGCGACGCGCGCTTTTTCGGTTTTGAATTTCTCCTCGTCGATCGGCTGCCGATTTTCCACGACCACGATGACGCTGCCGTTCGACGTCGGGATGACCGGGCTGAGGGTGCCGACCGCGAGTTCGCTGGCGACGCCCATGATTTCGCCGGAGTTTTCGGCGTCCATGTGCGGCTCCATGCGCGAGAAGGGCGGATATTTATCGGCCTTGGCGCCGGCCGCCTGCGCGGCGTCGGCAAAGGATTTACCGGCTTTGATCTCGGCTTCGATTTTGTTGCGGATTTCGGTGGCCTTGAGGCTGAGCGCTTCGCTCGCGCGCTCGCGTTTCAGGTCGGTGGTCAGGCGTTCTTTGGCTTCGTCGAAGGTGAGGGTGCGCGGGGCGGTGACCTCGGTGAGCTGGAGCACGTAATAACCGCGATCGGAGTTGATCGGGTCGCTGTTCGGCTGCTCTTTGGTCAGCCGGAAGGCGGCGGTGAGGGCCTCCTGCGAGTTGCCGAGTTCAGCCGGCGGTTGGTCGCGGGAAAAGTCCTTCGTCTCCTCGGGCTTGGCTTCGTATTGGGCGGCGAGTGCGTCGAACTTCGCGCCCTTCTCGGTCATGGCGATGGCGAATTCCTCGGCCTTTTTTGCGAGCTGGCCGAGGGCCGCAGCGCGCTCCTTGGCTTCGAGCGGTTTATCGGTCGTGGGCAGGATGAAGGCGACGTATTTCACCCGGCGCAACTCCTCGCTCTTCAGCGCGGCTTTGCGTTCTTCATAGGATTTCTTCAGGTCCTCGTCGGTCACCTGCGTGGTCGCGAGGAAGTCGTCGAGCTTCAGGCGCACGACCGAGGCTTCGATCTTCTGGCTGGCCTGGGCGAAGGCGTCGCGCAGCTCGCTCTCGCTCGGGGCCACGGTCGCGCCGAGGAGTTCCTTGATCTTCCGGAGTCGCAAATCGTCGCGGATGAGGTCTTCCATGTCGTCCGGGGTGAAGCCGCGCGGGGCGAGCGCCGCCTGGACGATCATGTTGTATTTGCTCGAGTCGTAGGCGCCGTTGGTCTGGAAGACGGGCATCGCCTGGATGGCGGTGACGACTTCGTCCGCCGTGGGCTCGATGCCGAGCGCAGCCGATTCATGCTTCAGGACGAGGCTGTTCCAGATGAAATTGTCCTGCGCGTCTTCCTGGCGGACGGCCAGCGAGCGGAGCAACTCCATCAATCCGAGGTCGCGGCTGAGCTCGAATTTGCGCCCGATGCGCTGGGTCTGGGCGAAGGTCACCTCGCGGCCGTAGATCGTCGCCAGCTTGCTCGAACTCAATTTATCGAGCTGCGTGTCGTTGTAGAGCCAGGTGAAGGCGACGATGATGAGGAGGGTAACGGCGATCATCAGCGGTTGCTGGAATCGGCGGATAAGTCTGACCATTATATTAGGAAGTTTCTGGGTTGCTTTCGCCCGGGGGCATTACTAGTTTGCCGCCCCCAGAGCGCATGAAGCTACGTTTCCCCTTTCGACTCCAGCAACTCCTTTCTGCCGCCGTGGGCGCATTCTTGCTGGGTTCGGCGGCGATCGCGCAGGATACGATCACCCTCACCACGGGCGCCACGCAGCAGGGCAAAGTGCTGGGCGTGACGCCTTCCGGACAGCTCGAATTTCAGGTCGCCGGGACGACAAATAAACTCGGCCTCTCGCTGGCCAGCGTCCGGGAAGTCCGGATGAATCCGCCGGCCGAACTCGGCGCGGCCGTGACCGCTTACCAGGCCAAGGATTACGCCAAGGCGCTCCCGGCCCTGAAAAGTGTGGTGGACAAATTCAAGGGCATCCCGGCGGCTTGGGCGCAGCAGGCCACGGCGCTGCTCGGCGAGCTTTATATCCAGACCGGCGACCTCGCCAAAGCCGAGGCCACTTACAACGACTTCAAAAAGCTCTACCCGACCGGCGGTTCGCTGCAATCCGAGGTCGGCCTCGCCCGCCTCGCGGTGGCCAAAAAGGACTTCGAAACCGCCAAACAGAAGCTCGCCCCGATCACCGAGGCGGCGCTTCAGGAAAAGACCCTCACCCTCATCAACGCCATCGCCTACAGCCAGGCCTTTCTGGTCAGCGGGCAGGTCAAGGAAGCGGACGGAAAATTTGCCGAGGCCCTCGAAGATTATTTGCGCACCGTCACCCTCTTCTATCATGATCGCACCGCGGTCGCCTCTGCCCAGGAGCGTGCCGACGCCCTGCGGAAAGCCCACCCAGACGTGACCGCCCCCTGATCGCATCGTTTTCCACCCTTAATCTATGATCCACCCCAAGCTCCGCCGTTCGCTCCCGTTCGCTTTATTCGTCCTCGCTTTCGTTCTCAGTCGCGCCACCGGATTTTCTCAGGAAGAAGCGGCCGCGGAGTCCCAGGATCACAGCGTCATCGACCTGATCCTCGACGGTGGACCGCTGATCGTCACCATCTGGATCGCCATCGTCGGCACCTCGGTCACGATGGTCACCTTCATCATTCAAAACATCATGTCGCTGCGGAAGGACAAGCTCGCCCCGCCCGCGCTCATCTCCGCTCTCCAGCAGAACATCGGCGCTGGCAACTACCAGGAAGCTTGGGAAACCTGCAACGCGAACAACAATTACCTCGCCAATGTGCTCAAAGCTGGTCTCACCCGGCTCGGCCGCGGCAAGGAAGCAGTGGAAAATGCCTGTGCCGAACACGGCCTGCGCGAGGCCTCCATACTTCGCACCCGGAACAGCTATCTCTCCGTGATCGGCGTCGTCAGCCCGATGATCGGGCTCCTCGGCACGGTCATCGGCATGATGGGCGCCTTCGCCGTGCTGGCGAGCAGCGGCATCGGCGATCCCCGCGCGCTGTCCGGCAAGATCGGCGAAGTTTTGCTGGCGACCGCGAGCGGCCTCTTCATCGCCATCCCGGCGTTCGTCGCCTACTACGTCTTCCGCAACACCTCACAGATGGTCATCGTCCATGCCGACGATGTGGTGAACACGCTCTTGCTCGACGTCCCCTTTGACGAACTGACCGGCGTGCAGATCGGCGAAAACTTCAGCGCCGGCGGCGTCCTGCCGGAAGGCGGCGGAGTGCGCAAAGTCTCGATGGCCCTGACGACCGCCTGCCCGGTCTGTAACGGCTCCGTCACCCCCGGCGTCAATCCCTGCCCGCACTGCGGCGCCACGCTCGACTGGCAAGCCTGATCTCCTGAGCCATGGCCCGCGTCAGCCACGCCAAAAAAGCCCGCGCGGAAACGCGCATGCCGCCCGAGGAAGACCCGGAGTTTCAGATCGCGCCGATGATCGACATTCTGCTCGTCCTGCTCGTCTTCTTCATGTCGATCAGCTCGACCGAAGTGCTCCAGAAGACCGAAGGCATCAACCTTCCTGTCGCCAAAGACGCCAAGGACGCCGGCAAGACCGAAGGCCAGACGATCGTCAACATCCTCTGGGCCGACATCACGAACAGCGGTTCCATCCTCCTCGACGAAAAAAAATACGACGTCGCCGAAGGCCTCACCGCGCCGCTCGCGGCCAAGGTTCAGGCCAATCCCAAGATGCGCGTCCTCATTCGCGCCGACAAAAAGGTCCGCTACGAATACCTGAAGCAGGTCATGATCGTCGCGGGCCGCGCCGGCGTCGGCAACGTCACCTTCTCCGTGGTCGATAAAGAACCCGGAGCCAAATAATCACCATGCGTAACGAAAGGACTCCCATATGAGCGGTTCAGTAGGTTCCGAAGACGGCGACGTCGGCTTCCAAATCGCGCCAATGGTCGACGTGGTCTTCGTGCTCATGCTCTTTTTCATGGCCAGCGCCGGCTCGCAGATCGTCGAGCGGGAGCTGAACATCAGCCTGCCGAGCGGCGCCGCCGCCGCCCCGGGCGCAACCCAGAAGACGCCGATCATTCTCGATATTTCCGCCGACGGCCAGGTCGTCGGCAACAACACCAGCTTCGGCACCCCCACCGACCGGGCGCTGCTCTCGCTGCGCGACTGGCTGAAGGCCACGCAGGGTTTCGGCGGTGAAGACCCGGTGATCATCCGGCCCAATTCCGAGACCAAACACGAGCGCATCATCGACGTGCTCAACGCCTGCGCGGCCGCCGGCATCAAAAACCTGACGTTCAGCTAAAGGCGTCGCCCGAATCCGGGGTTGCGCGGCGGATGGAATGCGGCTAAATCGGCCCGCCGTGCAGAGAACTTCACTCACCGTCATTCGGGCACTCGCCTTCGTCCTTTTCTTCACGCCTTTCGTCCGGGCTCAGGAAGCACTCCCGCCGGCCACGCTCGTGGTCAGCGTGGCGGACCAGAAAATGGCGCTTCTGCGCGACGGCGGTCTGATCAAGAAGTTCCCCATCTCGACCTCGAAGTTCGGGCTCGGCGACGCCCACGGCAGCTACAAGACGCCGCTCGGCAAGTTCCGCGTCTGCGCCAAAGTCGGCGACCATTTGAGCATCGGCGCCGTCTTCAAGCAGCGGAGTGCCACCGGCGAAGTGCTGCCCGTCAACGCGCCGGGGCGCGATCCGATCGTCACCCGAATCCTGTGGCTCGATGGGTTGGAAGCCCAGAACGCCAACGCCCGCACCCGCGGCATCTATATTCACGGAACGACCGAGGAGAAACGCATCGGCGAGCCGGTCAGTTACGGCTGCATTCGGATGCGCTCGATCGACGTCGTCGAAATCTACGACGAAATTCCGATGGAGGCTTCGGTGACGATCATCGCGGAAAAGCTGCCGCGTTTTCCGAAATACTCGCCGCCAAAACCGCAGATCATCGTGGCCGCACCGCCGGCCAAACCGACAGTTCCGGCGTCGGCCGCGCCGACCCTCGCTCCGAAGACCGCCCCCGCTGCGACGCTTTCGATTCTCGCGCAGAATCCGCCGTCGAAACCGTCCGGCACGGTCAAATCGGCACCGCCGATTAACCCGACGGCCAACCTGGCCATGCAAGGCAGCATCCTCGACGCCGGCCTGCCCGAAGGACCCAAGATTCCCACGCTGCCCGCGCCACCCGAACCGAAGGACGTGCGGCGTTTCCCTCCGCTCGCGCCCGGGCTGCCGGCGGAAAGCCCGTTCTCCCTGCAAGGCATCTCGCGGGATCTTTCGCCGGTCATTCGCGCCGCCGAGATGGATGCCGTGGAGCGCCAAGCCGCGGCCAAGGAGGAACCCCAGGCGAAGCCGGCACCGGGCAAACCCGTGCCGCGCATCGCCTTCCGGGCGGGTGCCGCGGAAGAATAATCGCCGGTCGCGAAATGCGGCCGTTTTCGTTCCTTCCAGTTAGCTGGCCAGCGCGCGGACCGCGAAGGCCGTGGCCAGCAGCGGTTCGTCTTCACAGCTTTCCGGCGCCTCGCCCTGCCACGAGCCGTCGGACGCCTGCCGCGCGGCGAGCCCGTCGAATATACGCGCTCGTTCCGCATCGGCCCACCGCTCAGTTAGTGCCAGCTCGGCGAGCACCGTGGCCAGCGCCTGCGCCTGATAAAAGACGAGCGATTCGCGCGCCGCGCCGCGTCCGACCGTCCACGTCCCCGCGTGCTTCAGCCCCGCGCTTTCACGACGCAACCACTCCACCGCCGCGCGCATGCGCGGCTGATCGGGGCCAACGCCGCAGGCACCCAGCGCGAGGAGGCCATCGCACGTCGCGCTGCCGTAGGAATGGAAACGCCGGCGACCAACCGCATCGCGTCCTGCGGCGCCGGCTTTGTTGCGGATCGGATCGTCGATCGCAAAAAAGAAACCGCCGTCATCGAATTTGTCCGCGGACGTGTTCCCAAAGTTCTGGCAGCTCTCGACAAACGGACGGGCGACCAACGCACTCGCGCGCCGACCGACCGCGACCAGCGCCTGCACGGCCAGCGCGGTCGCGGAAAGATTCGGGGCAAGCATGTCGGGCACGGGCGTGGTGTAGCGCGGCGGCGCGGGAGCATCGCTCCACGCGCCGCACGCCGGATCGGCGGCCGGCCAACCCAGCGCCGGACTGGTGCGCAAGCGCTCCAACAGATCCGCCCAGCGCGCCGCCCGGACCCGATCGCCGGCGGCGGCCAGCACCGGCGCGGCGTAGCTCGCGGTGAAGAGCGGATAAGGCAGATCCGCCCACGGTTCCGTGCGCTGGCCGTGCGCGTCCGTCAATTGCGCCAACCAGCGCAAACCGCTGCTGAACACTTCTTCCGACACGCATTCCGCGGCCTGCATCGCCCACAGCATCACCGGCGTGAGCGCCGTGCCGTCGCGGAACGCCGGATAGCGGGAGGAACGCCACGCCCCATCCGGCGACTGACTCCGATTCAAAAAGCCGAGCCCCGCGCGCAGCGGCCCCGCCGCCGGTTTCACCCCACCCGTGAGCAGCAGCCCACCCAGACCGGCGGCGCAGCGCAGAAACTCGCGTCGTGATTGCGCCATCGGAATCAGGGTGCGACTGCGGACGAAAGGGTGCTCACGCGCCCGTTCTCCGGCATCTGTTCGACGAGCAACGTCAGCAGCGCCGTGGCGGTGCAGAAGTTCCGACCGGTGATGCAGTGATGTCCGGCCCAACTGCCATCGGCATTCTGCGCGCCGCAGAGCGTCTTCGTCATCTGCGCCCGCCAGTCCTGCCAATCCTGCCCGCCTTTTTCGTACATGCTCTCGGTGAGGTTCATGTAGCTCAGGAATTCCTCGCCGCCGTTGTTACCGAACCCGGCGACATATTTGGAGTCGCGCAATTTCCCGGAAATGCCCGCGGTCGCAGCCTGCACGGCTTTTTCGTCATCGGCAATCACCTGCAATTCTTGCTGCGCCTGCGCTTTGGCCGGGGCGGGCGCCTGCGGATTGGTGAGGGTCTTTTCGGCCTCGGCCTTGCGGGCGACGTTCGATTTCGCGTTCTCGCGCAGGCCGCCGAGCTTCGCCGCTTCGCGATAAATCGAGACGCCGGCACTCGACGGTTCCGCCGCGGAGGCCGGTGCACTGAAGTCGCCTTTGGCGAGATCGAGCCCGGATTTGTTTTGGACCTGATCCTTGGCCAGCGCCTCCCGGCTGACCCTGGCCCCGCTGCGCGCCGCGCCATTCAGCGCCTTGCTGGCCAGGCCTTGCGAAAGAACGGCGGCCCACCCTTTGTTGTCGGCGTAGGAACCGTCGTCGCGCTGGTGGCGTTCGATTTTGCTGACCACCTTTTCCAGACAGGCGGCCCGCCGCGCCTCGGCGGCATCATCCGGCATTTTCCCTTTCAATTCCGACAGCGCCCAACCCGTGAGGAAGGTATCGACGTAACTGCCGATCTTCACCTGCAACTGCGTGTCGCGCACTTCGGTGACGTAGAGCGATTCCTTGTCCGCGCGCTCTACGTGATCGCAGATGTAGGCAAAGGCCCTGGCCGCCGCCGCGCGCTGCGCACCGTCCGCCGGCGAATGGCCCGCCCGAAGCAGTGTGACGAGGCTCACGCAGGTATTTCCGAGATCGGAAGGATCCTCGACGTTACCGCCTTCGACCCGCCCTTCGCCTTGGGCGTTGTTCTGCCGCCAGCCGCCACCCTGGCCCCAACCGCCGTCCGGGTGTTGTTGACCGAGCAAATATTCCAGCCCTTTGACGAGCGCGTTTTCCGGCGAACGCACCGGGCCTTTCGGCTCGACCGCGGATTCGCGTTCGCCGGCGATTTTGGAGGACCGCGGACTGCGCATTTCTTCGGCGTAGGAATGGGGCGACGAGCCCAGTGGCACGAACACCGCGAAGGCGAGCAGGCCGCAGATCGAGCCGGCGAGCGGGGTGAGGAATGGGAGGGAGTAACGTTTGGTTTTCATACTTCCAAACTGCTACCCCACCCTGCCGGGCGATGTGCCACAGCGCGGTCAGAGGATTGTCAAAGTTTTGTCAGACGCGACGTCACGCACGAGGCCGCTCCCGCCGATCAGGGATTCGGCGGCTGGCGCCGATAACCCTGCACCCGGGTGCCGGGTTGATTCCCGTAGAGATCGTCCAGATCGTTCCGCCGCATCAGGATCCACGGGGCGAGGATATTGCTGCCGTTTTTGGTGTACACGATGTCGTCCGCGAGATGGACGCAGGAGTGGATGGCGTCACCGGCCGCATTCAGAAAAAAGAGGACGTCCCCGAAAGCGTAGGGCGGCGGCACGGTGACGTAATTGGCGAGGACATGCGCGGTGGCGAGGCGCGAGTCGAGATAGTAGGAGCGCGGGACGGTGTGGAAGAAATTGAGCGACGACCAATGGCAATCCGGCAGCGAACCCTCCGCCGCGAGATCGATCGTCGGATAGGAATAAAGAAAGCGGCGAGCCGACCGGGGCAGCAGGTGGATCAGATCCATCGCCGCGGCGGCCGGACGTTCGGCGATCGATTCGAGAAAGGGGCGGATTTCGCGCGAGCGGCGTTGATCGCTCCAGTATTCGTAAAGCTGGTTGAAGTCCGTTTGCGGCGTCACTTTCACCTCGGCGAGGAGTGTGCGGGTGCGCGTCATGACCTTCATAATCCGGCGCACCTCGTGGTCGGATGAGGCGCCGACCAGGAGCGCGTGGACATCGCTGAAGGCGGTCACCCGGCCCCGCGGATAAGCCATCCGGCGGATCTTTTGCTTCAAGTCCTCGTCGAGGCGCGCGTCGCGCAGCCACGGTTCGACGCCTCCGATGAAAAAAACCGGCTCGCGGCAATACTCATTCTCCGGCCACCGCGCGAGCTGGGCGTAAATGATGGCCCGCTTCTCCGGGGCGATGTCCTCGAGATCCTCGTCCGCCGGGAAGAGCGTGATACTCCCTGCCCGCTGGACCATCCGCTGCGGATCCATGACTCTCGCCACCCACGGCGAAGACATTCCGGCCCGGAGGAAAAACTCCCGCAATTCGCTCTCGGTCACGGGAAAAAACCAGCGCGTGCTCGGTTCGGGCATGATCAGATGCACCATCAGTTCCTCGGTCGCCTCGATGTAAAGATAGCGGTATTCGATCAGACCCCACGGGCCGGCCTGCGCCTGCTGCACCGGTGTGGGAGCGGGGACCGCCGCACCAGCACCGACGGCGAGCGCCACGGCCAGCGCGCCCAAAAGTGCGCGGCCCATCATTCGGGCCGGCCGCGACCGAAACAGGATCCGCGCGGTCAATTGCTGATCGGTTTGCGCCGATAGGCCTGGACCCGCCAGCCCGGTTGATTGGCGTAAAGCTCCTGCACATCCCCCAAACGCATCAAAATCCAGGGCGAAAGAATGTTTTCCCCGTTCTTCGTGTAAACGATGTCATCCGCGAGATGGACGCAGGAGTGGGCGGCCTCGCCTGCCGCGTTCATGAAGAAAAGCACGTCGCCAAACGCATACGGCGCGGGCACCGGATTGAAGTTGGTGAGGACGTTGGCCGAGGCCAGTCGCGTATCGAGATAGTAGGCACGGGGCACGAGATTGAAGAAATTGAGCGACGACCAATGGCAATCCGGCAACCGGCCACGCGCCGCGAGGTCGATCGTCGGATAGGAATACACGTAGCGCCGCGCCGCGCGCGGCAGGAGGTGGATCAAATCCAGCGAAGCCTCCGCCGGACGTTCCGCGATCGACTCAAGAAACGGGCGGATGTCGCGCGAGCGCCGCTGGTCGCTCCAGTAGTCGTAGAGCTGGTTGAAGTCGGTCTGCGGCGTGACTTTGACCCGCGCGAGCAGCGTGCGGACGCGGGTGGAAAGTTTCAGGATGCGGCGGACTTCGAGATCACTTTGGGCCACTGCGAGCAAGGCCTGGACATCACTGAAGACCTCCGTTTTCCCCCGCCGGTACGCCATCTTGCGGATCATGTCCTTGATCTCCGTCCGGATCCGGGCGTCGCGCAACCACGGCTCCAGGCCACCGAGGAAATACACCGGCGCGGTATGAAACTCATTCTCCGGAGAGAGCGCGAGCGGCGGGTAAATCACCTCCCGCATCGCCGGGGTCATCGCCTCCAGATCATCGAGCGCCGGGAAAACGGTGAGCGAGTCGGCCTGCACGACCATCCGCTTTTTGTTGAGCAACCGCTCGATCATCGGCTCCGGCAGTGCGGCCTGCGCGAAGAGCGCCCGCAGGCTTTTCTCCGTCGCAGCGGGAAAAACCCACGACGGCGTCGAATTCGGCAGCGGCACGTTATTGATCAGCTCTTCCGTGGCCTCGATGTAGATGTAGCTGTATTCGATCAAGCCCCACGGCCCGGCTTTCACCTGATAGACGTCCGTCGCTTTTTCGTCCGCCGCGGCGGTCCTCCCTCCGAAGGAAGCGAGCAGCAGAGCCAGGGTAACGATCCAGCGAGCGGACCGCCGGAAATGCGGGAACAGGAACGGGAAGAACGACATGGGAATCACGGTCAGACGGAATTTTGATGATATTCCTGAAGCGGCTTCACACTTAGGCCATGTTCGCGCAACGCGCGAATTCCCTCGAGCGCCGCGCGCGCGCCGCGCAGGGTGGTGAAGACCGGGATGCGGTTCGCCGTCGCGGTGCTGCGGATCTTGATTTCATCCTCACGGGCGACCTTGCCGCTCGGGGTGTTCACGATCATCGCCAGTTCGCCGTTTTTCACCATGTCGAGGGCGTTGGGCCGGCCTTCGTTGAGTTTGAAAAGTTTCTTCGCCGGGACGTCGGCGGCCTTCAGCGCGGCGGCGGTGCCGCTGGTCGCGTAGATGGTGAAGCCGAGGTCGGTGAAGCCTTTGGCAATCGCCGCGACCCTGCCTTTCTCCGCGTCGGAGACGCTGATGAAGATGTTGCCCTTGCTCGGAAGCGCGGGTTGCGCGGCCATCTGCGCCTTGGCAAAAGCGAGGCCGAGGGTGCGGTCGATGCCCATCACTTCACCAGTCGATTTCATCTCCGGCCCGAGGACGATATCGATCCCGGGAAAGCGGATGAACGGGAAGACCGCTTCCTTTACGCTGAAATGTTTGGGGTGAATTTGTTCCGTGAAGCCGAGTTCCTTGAGCGTCTTTCCGACCATGATTTTCGCCGCGAGTTTGGGCAGCGCGACGCCGATCGCCTTGGAAACAAACGGCGCGGTGCGCGAGGCGCGCGGGTTCACTTCGAGCACATAAACCGTCTCGTTCTGGACGGCGAACTGCACGTTCATCAGGCCGCGCACTTCCAGCGCCAGAGCCATTTTCTTCGTCGCGTCGGCGATCTCGGTTTTCACCGCTTCGCTCAACGAAAACGGCGGGATGACGCACGAACTGTCGCCGCTGTGGATGCCGGCTTCCTCGATGTGCTCCATGATCGCGCCGATCACCACAGTCTCGCCGTCGCTGATGCAATCGACGTCCACCTCGGTGGCATCTTCGAGGAAATGATCGACGAGGATCGGATTGGCCGCGCTGCCGGGCGTCGTGCCGGGGCTGGCTTCGACGGCCTCGCGCACGTAGCGGCGCAGGTCGGTTTCGTTGTGGACGAGCATCATGCCGCGTCCCCCGAGCACGAAGCTCGGCCGGACGAGCACCGGGTAACCGACCGCATCGGCCGCGGCCACGGCTTCGTCTTCGGTCAGCGCAGTGCCGCCGGCGGTCTGGCGGATGCCGAG
>JBBQIZ010000127.1:0-13323 GCA_038325425.1 Chthoniobacterales bacterium | reverse complement strand
TAGCTAAACCACTCGGTGTGGAAGAACTCGCCGCGCGGTTTGTCGATACGCTCGTAGGTGTGCGCGCCGAAGTAGTCGCGCTGGGCCTGGAGCAGGTTGGCGGGCAGGCGCTCGGTGCGGTAGCTGTCGAAGTAGGCGAGCGCGGCGCTGAAGGCGGGCACAGCGACGCCGGCTTCGATGGCGGCCGAGACGGCGGTGCGCCAGTTGGCTTGGGTGCGATTGAGGATCTCGGTGAAGAACGGCGCGAGCATCAGGTTCTTGAGCTCGGGGTTCGCGCGGTAGGCTTCGGTGATGCGGTTCAGGAAGCGGGCGCGGATGATGCAGCCGCCGCGCCAGATGGCGGAGATGTCCTCGAAGTTGAGGTTCCACTTATACAGCGCGCTGGCCGCGCCGAGCTGGACCATGCCCTGGGCGTAGCTGACGATCTTGCTCGCGTAGAGGGCATCGCGGACGGCGGCGATGAGGGCCGCGCGGTCGCCGGCGAAGGGCTTGGCGTCGGGACCTTTCAGCGTCTGGCTGGCGACGACGCGCTCGTCTTTCAGTGAGGAGAGGATGCGGGCTTCGACGGCGCTGGCGATGACGGAAAGCGGGACGCCCATTTCGCCGGCGTGACCGACGGTCCATTTGCCGGTGCCCTTCTGCCCGGCTTTGTCGAGGATGAGATCGACGATCGGCGTGCCTGTCTCGGGATCTTTTTTGGCGAAGATGTTGGTCGTGATTTCGATGAGGAAGCTGTCGAGTTCGCCTTTGTTCCACTCACCGAAGATCTGGTGGAATTCGTCGGCACTCGGGTTCAGCGCGGCTTTGAGGATGGCGTAGGCTTCGCAAATGAGCTGCATGTCGCCGTATTCGATGCCGTTGTGGACCATTTTCACGTAATGGCCCGCGCCGTCCGGCCCCATGTAGCGGCAGCAGGCTTCGCCTTCGGCGATGGCGGCGATTTTCGTGTAGATCGGCGCGAGCGCCTCCCAGCCTTCTTTCGAGCCACCGGGCATGATCGACGGGCCTTTGAGCGCGCCTTCTTCCCCACCGCTCACGCCGACGCCGAAAAAGTGCAGGCCCTTTTCCTTGAGAAACTTCTCGCGGCGCTGGGTGTCAGTCCACAGGGAGTTGCCGCCGTCGATGATGACGTCGCCGGGCTCGAGGAGCGGGATGAGTTGCTCGATGACCGCATCGACCGGTGCGCCGGCCTTGACCATGATCTGCGCGCGGCGCGGGCGCTTGAGCGCGGCCACGAATTCCTGAAGCGTCTTCGCAAAGACAAAATTTTTGCCTTTGCCGCGGCCGGCCTCAAACGCCTCGACGACGCTGACGGTGCGGTTGAAAACGGCGACGTGGAAGCCGCGGCTTTCCATATTCAGGACGAGATTTTCGCCCATTACGGCGAGGCCGATCAGGCCGATATCACAGGTGCTCATGAGTGGTTGTGGGTCGATTTTAGGATTGCGAAAGGGGCGGGATCGTATCGGCAAAGAAGCGCGCAAGGCAATCGCGATTCCGCCGCCAGTTTTTCATCCCTGAGCGGCACCGCGTTCATGGCAAAGGGGTGAAGTGTCGCCCGGAGTTGCCGTCTCGCTGCATCCATCATGGACTCCCTCGCCGCGCTGGGCTAAGCGCATGGAGTTCCATGAATTTACCCAACCGCCTGACCGTCGCGAGGCTCTTCCTCACCGCCGCGTTCGTCGCGTCGATGACTCTTGCGTGGCGCTGGAAATCGCCCGGCGACGCCGCTTGGACGCCGCTCCTGAGCTGGAGCTGGGGCTATACCGCCGGGCTGGCGCTCTTCGTCATCGCGTCGATCACCGACTACTTCGACGGGGCCATCGCGCGGAAATACGGCCTGGTCACGGACTTCGGCAAGCTGATGGACCCGCTGGCGGACAAGGTGCTGATGGCCGCCGCGTTCATCTGCCTCATTCCCGAGCACGCGATTCCGGCGTGGGCGGTGATCGTCATCATCAGCCGCGAATTTCTCATCACCGGCCTGCGCCTGCTGGCCGCGAGCAAAGGCGCGGTGCTGCCGGCGGACAAGCTCGGGAAACACAAGACGGTCTGGCAGATGGTGACCGTGATTTATTTCCTGCTGCTGCTCGCGCTGGCGGAGTTCGAGCGCGCGGGCGTGCTCCACGGACTGCACTGGTGGGGCCACGCCTGGCGCTACGGCGGCGGGTTCCTGATCGCGCTGGCGCTCGGCCTGACGCTCTATTCGGGCGGCGGCTACCTCTGGAAAAACCGCGCGATGATCGTCGCCAGTTGACCGCGCCCTTTTGCGTCAGCGAGGGACGGTGACCTGATCGCCGGGCAGGAGCTTCGGATCGCCACCGGGATCGCGCTCGAGGTCTTTCCAATTAAAGGTTCCCAGCACGCGGCCTTCGCGAATGATGCGGATTCCTTTGCCTTTGCTGAATTCATCCAACCCGCCGGCGTTACCGACCGCCGAAGTCAAGGTCAGGTCAGGGCTCCACTGCAACCGCTGCGGCTGGCGCACCCCGCCACTCACAGACACGAAGCGCTGCACCGCCGCAACGTTGATGATCACCGTGGGTTGCTTGAAGATTTTCTCCCCCATCAGCCGGTTCTGAATCGTCCGTTCCAACTGCGTCGAGGTCAGACCGACCGCCCGGACTTCGCCGACCAGTGGGACATTGATCGTCCCGTCCTGACCGACGGTGTACTGGAGCGCGAACTCCTGCGCGTATTCCGCCGGCATGCCGCTGAGGCGCATGTCGAAGACATCACCCGTTCGCAGAGTGGCGATCGTTTGAGCGGAAAGGCGCGGGGTCAGCAGCGCGAGAAGAACGGTGAGGCAGAGGAGGCGACGCATGAGAAGTGATCAGTAATCTTCGCGAGCCGCGGGACGCGGACGGGCGAGTTGAGGAGCGGGCGGCTGGATCTTGGGCGTTTCGTGCCGCACGCCGTAGTATTCGTTGTAGCTGTTGTAGTAGGAGTACCCGTCGTCGTGCTTGGCATCGACGTTGTTGAGGACGACGCCGATGAGCCGGCCGCCGACGTTGAGCACGGCTTGCTTGACGCGCTGGAGCATGACGCGCGGGAAGCGGCGGTGCTGGACGACCATGATCGTGATGTCCACTTCGCTGGCGAGGACCGAGCCGTCGCTCACGCCGAGGATTGGCGGCGAGTCGAAGAAGACGAGGTCGTATTGCGACTTCAGCTTGGCGATGAGGTCGGTCATGCGCTGGGAATTGAGAATACCGACCGCTTCGCCGGGCAGATGGCCGCTGGGGATGAAGGACAGATTGTCGATCTTGGTCGTCTTGATGATTTCATCGACCTCGGCATTGCCGAGCAGGTAATCGGTCAGACCGAAGCTGTTATCGGCGTCGAAGAAATGATGCTGGGTCGCCCGGCGCAGATCGGCGTCCACCACGAGCACGTTGTAGCCGCCCTTCGCGCAGGTGTAGGCGAGGTTGTTGAGCGTCGTTGATTTGCCTTCGCCCGGACCGCCGCTGATCATCGTGATGGTATTGGCGTCGCGGTACGGTTTGTTGAATTCCACAGCGGCGCGAAGGATGCGGTAGGCCTCGGCGTCCGGCGAATCGCCGGTGGATTTCATCAGGACCGACACGTTCTTCGGGATCACCGCGAGGACCGGGATCTGGAGATAACGCTCCACGTCGTCGAGCGTCTTCACGCTGGTGTCGAGGTACTCGATGAAGAACGCCAGGCCGACGCCGATGACCAAGCCCACGAGCGCGGCCAGCGCCATGTAAGCCGGCACATTCGGCTTCGCCGGAAAGTCGGGCCGCGTCGCCTTTTCCCAAATCTTCGCCACGTCGCCGGGCACGCCCTGCTTCATGCGCTCCGCCGTCATCGTCATCTCCACGCTCTCCAAAATCTTGCGCGCCTGAATGTAGCGGTTCTTGGCTTCGATGTAGTCGCCGATCTTGGTCTTGGAACTGATCTGCGCTTCCCGCGAATCCGCGGACCGCTTCTCGAGCACCGCCAGTTTATCCTGCTCAAAGCGCAGCCGATTGGCCTGCGCGTTGCGGATGCTCGTCAATTGCGTGGACAGAATTTGGTCGTAGGCGTCCCGCTGAGCCTTGAGCGATTTGACCCGCGGATGGTTCTCGCCCAAGCCCGAAGCCAGAAGCCGCGATTCCTCGCTGCCGGCTTCCTGGTAGAGCGGCAGCACCCGGAGCACGGTCGGATCTTCGATCTTCAATTCCCGCAACACCTGCATGAATTCGTCCGGCCGCAGGGCATTGATCAGCTCCAACTGGCGCTCCAATTCCACGACGCGGATCTGCTGTTCGCTGACTTGGTTGCCGATGAACGCCATGGGCTGTTCTTCGCTACCGATGGTGGAGTTTTCCTTGTCCGGGTCAGGATCGACGATGCCTTGCTCCTGCCGAATCTTCATCGCCCGGCCCCCCGCTTCCTCGACGACTTTACGCTGCTTCTCCACTTCGTCCTGCAACTGATCCAGCCCGCGATCCACATTCTTGGACAGATCGGTCCGGCGCTTTTCCTGGTAAACGACCGCGATGGTATTGGCGATGTTCGTCGCCCGCTGGGCGTTGGTGTCGTAGATGCCGATTTCGATGAGCCCGGTGTTCCGCACTTCCTGGAGCTGCATCGATTTCTTCAGGCGGATCTGCACCTGCTGCAGCGGCAGTTGCTGGCCCGCCGGCGAGTATTCCTTGATCAACTCCAGTCGTTCGATGACCGGATCGAGGATCTCGGCTTTCTGCAAGATCTGGAACTGCGTGGCGACGAATTGCGGATCGTAAGTGCGCTGCGCACCGCTGCCGAAGACGCGCACCGGCCCGGAATCGTCCAGCTTCACCTCCATGGTCACCTTGGAGAAGTATTCCTTCGGCAGAAAGTAGGTGGTCACGCCCGCCGTCACCATGACGAGGAAGAAGGTCAGGAGGATCAGCCCCATCCGCAGCTTGATCACGCGCCAATAGTCGAGGAAGTGCAGTTTGACTTCGTTGGATTCGTTCATAAGCGGGGCGGAATGGAAAAAGGGCGGGTAATAGCTAGCCTCCAGAGGAGAGAACCGCAATCGGACAAAAGCGAAACTTCATCCCTACGAGTGGTGGTGTCCGCTAAAACAGGTATTCGGCTCCAACGAAGACGCGCTGCCGGTAGTAATCGTTCAATTCGTCCGGCCCGAAAACCATCGTGTAGGAATAGCTCAGGTTGAACGACCACTTGCGACTGAGAACGTACTGAAAGCTCAAAGTGGAATCGATCGTGTCCTGCACGTCCTCCGTGGTGAGCGACTCGGTGCGGAGCGAGTCGAGGTCGGTCACCACCTCAGAATCCGTCGTGGTGATGCCACGCAGGAGGTTCAGGGCGAGCGAGCCTTGGAAGCGCGGCGAGAAAATCTGCGTGAGCGACAAACCAGTGCGGGCGACGATCCGCTCGCTGGCCGCGGAATCCGACTCCTCAAAGCCGTAGCGGACGTTCCATTGCAGCGCCGTCCCCCGCGCGAGCAGATAGGAAAGCGTGCCCTCCACATAGGGCGAGGAGCTTTTCTCGCCGCTCTCTTCGAAAGTCTGGAGCGCTTCACCCACGCGGAGCGTCGCGACAAACCGCCGGCTCAGCCGCAGTTCGCCGCCGGCCAGCGCAAAATACGTCGTGGTATTCCGCGCTTCGTCCTTGGCGTACATCGACGAACTGTAGCGCAGCTCCCCGAGGAGCGTGAGCCGCGGCGAAAAGAGGTAGCGCAGCTCCGTGCCGAACGTCGTCTCCCCGTAGTTGCTCGCCTCCTGCGCCTTCTCGACGAAGTGAATCCCGTTGTAAGCCACGCTCGTCACCGTGCTGAAGCGCGGCGTCAACCGGTAGGAAAGATCGGCCTTGGCGTTGGTTGACAGAAACTCGCCCCCGGCGTTGTTCGTCGGCGAGTTGATCTGCGAGAAATCCGGCTGCGTCTGGTAGCTGGCGTTGAGGTTCGCCGAGAACTGCGCCCGCGCCGTCAGTTTGCGCAGGTAGATGAGCGCCAGGGTGGCCGTGTAATCCGTCTTGTCGCCCGGCCGGTCCCAGTAATAACCGGCGCTCCCCTGGAAATCGAAAGTGAACAGATCGCGCCGGGTGGCCATCTGCACATTCCACTCCACATTCGTCCGCGTAATCAGGCTGCTCGTCCGCTCCGGCGCCGGGATTCCTGGGATCCGTTCGTTGCGAAACCTCGCCCTCGCCCCGGGCACGACCACCGTCTCCATGCGGTCCGGCACCAGGGGATCGCCCGAGGGGATGGTCACCTCCGCCGTGGTATCCGGCGTTGCGGGGGAAACCAGCACCTGCACCGTCTGATCCGGAATACCCTGGGCGTTCGTCGGCGTCTGGAAAACGTTGTCATCGAACCCCACCGACGCCCCCACCGAAAAGCGGAAGCGCGGCCGCGCGAGGCGGCCCTGCCCGGCCACAAACTCCTGCGGCCCGCGCCCATACAACCCGGGAATCGCAAATGTTGTCGGCGCCTCGCGCAGCGGCGGCGCGGTGCCCGGCTGTTCTCCGCCGAAAGCCGAGGCGGCCCCGGCCGGTTCTGTGCCGGGCGCGGTGCCGGGCGGGCTCGCCGGCAGGGTCGAAGCCGCCCCGGTCCGGAACGACGGCCCGGTCGTGTCCGCAGGCGTCGTCGAACCGCCCGTGAACGGCGAATCCAGGAGCAGGCTCGCCGGAGTTTGCCCGCCCGTGCCGGTGCCCGTGCCGGGCGTCGGACTGGTGCTTTCCTGCGCGACCGCCCAGTGTCCGCAGACACTCGCAGCCAGGAAAAAGCAGAGTCGGCACCGGAACGACATCATGCGGCAATTCCGGAAAATAAAGCAGCCTCACCCCCGTGCCCGCGGCGCCCGCTGGGGAAAGCGGCGGTCTCCCGGTAAGAAAGCGACGGTTTCCTCGTGGGAAAGCGACGGTTTCCCCGTGGGAAGTTCTCGTCCGGTCGGTTGGAATTCGCTTCCACCCGGCTGAGCACTCGAGTTACAGGACGTTCCATCGAGTCAGAAAGTCACGCGCACGCCGCCACTCAGGTTATGGGCGTCGTATTCCTGCCGACCCAGTTCGCCGTCGTAACTCACGTAGATCAGCGTTCCCCCGCTCCAGATGACCGACACCCCGGCGCCCAGCAGGAAGCTGTCGGCGCCCACCTCCGAATCCTGCACCGTGAAGAGCCCGCCCGCGCCCGAGGGCAGTTGTGCGTCGAGGGCAAAGCTGCGGTCGCCGAATTCATGCCGCCAGGCGGCGCGCACTTCCGGCCGCACGATCACCTTGCCGAGCGTCCAATCGTAGGCGGAGGCAAAACCGAGCGTCGAACTGAAGGAGTGGACGTCCTGATCCGGAATGCGCAGCGGCGCGAGCGAACCGCGCTCGGTGAACTCGTCGATCGCCACGTAGGCGTACTGCAGCGACGCCGTCGGCCCGATGGTGAACTCCTCAAATTTCCAATCGTAACCCGCGCCGGCCAGCGCGGACACTTCCACGCCGTCGGTCCGGCCGCGCGCCGTTCCCTCCAGCCCGGCGCGCCGCGTCTCGTAGCTGTTGTAGCCGGTGCTGATCGCCCCATCGGCATGAAAGCCGCCCGTGAAATACGTCGCGTAGGCGCCAATCTTGCCGCCATTGATCCGGATATTGCCGTCGTTCGTCAGATCCGCGTCGGTGTTGGCGTAACCGGCGCTCATGCCCAAGGCGAAGTTCGGCGACACCCTGTAATCCACGCCGATGGTCAGCCCGCCCGTATTCAGATCGTAGCCGCGAGCGTTCTCCGTCCGGCCCACTCGCGTGACCTGTCCCGTCCCGGTGAAAAACGCGCCCCAGCGATCCTCGGGCTCCGTCCGGATGATCGTCTTTTCGACCTGCCCGGTCGGGCCCGCCGCGCCGCTGCCGGCCGTCGGCTTCGAGGTCTTCGGCCGCCGGTTCGAGAGGCGCACCTCTTCGAGGCGACGCCCGATGTTCCGCGCCTGAATATCCGCCAGCGCCACGCTCACGCGGTAAACGGCCGTCAGTTCCTCCGGCGCGATGCGGTCGAAATCGCCGGGCAAATCGCTCAGCGAACGCTCGTTCAGATAGCTGATCAGCTTTTTCTCATCCCCGGCGAAAGTCACGTTGTCGAGCATCCCCGCCACGCTCCGTTGGTTGGGCGTCAGGCCTTCGCTCCGGGCAAACTTCTCAAACGATCCCTGCGTGCCTTCGAGGACCACGGCATTGTCTTCATAAACGACCTGCCCCTGGATGATCGTATTGGTCGAAAAGGGATTCTCCACATCGGCGAACTTCCCTTGCACGCCGCCGCCCGCGGTCAGGAATTCCAACCGGTCGCCCGCCTTCAGCCGTGGCCCTTTGCCAACCCGCACCAGCCGCAGAGTCCCGTCGAGATTGGCCCGTCCGCCGACTTCGAGGACATCGAATTCGCCACTTTTCTGGCCCGCGAATTCGATGATCAAGGTGCCGCTCCGCCCCTGCGTGTAGTCGCCCTTGACCACGAGTTTGCCCGGCGAGTTGCCCGGGCTGACGATCCCGTAGTTCGTCAGGTTGCCGGTGATGATGCCGTTGCCCCCGAGGAACCCCTCCGTCATCACGAACACGTTGCTGATCAGGTTGCCCTGCACATACAGCGAGCCGTCCGTCACCGTCGACCCGCCGACGAAAGTGCCGGTGCCGGTCACGCTCCAGGTGCCCCCGCCGAGCTTATTGAGCGTCGAAAAATTGATGATCGTGTCGAGATTGAGGCTGTCGCTGGTCGTGCCGACGAGCCTCAGCGCGTTCGTGCCCGCGGCGCCGTTGAAGCCGCCGGTGCTCGTTTGCCCGGTCACGAGGGTCAGCGTATCGCTGCCGCCGCCAAACAGGACGTTGCCGTTCAGCGCGCCGGCATTGATCAGCGTCATCGCGCCGTTGGCCTGGGCGTCGATCGCGACCCCGCTGGTCCCGGTGAGCGTGCCGAAGTTCACCACCGTATTGCTTCCGGCCGCATTGGTCAGGACGATCGCGCGGTCGGCCGTGACCAGCGCACCCTCGTTGTTCGTGAAAATATTGTCCGCTCCGGTCAGCACGACGCCCTCCGACCCCGTCGCGCCGCCCTGGACCAGTCCGTTGTTGGTCACCGTATTGCCCGTCGTCGCGGTGATCGCGGCGAGATTGTTGCCGACCACGCTGAGGCCGTTGTTGGTGAAGGTGCTGGCGTTGTTGACCGTGACCACGCTGGCCAGTTGGCCGCTGTTGACCAGCGTGCCGCCGTTCACCGCGGTCGGTCCGGTGTACGTATTGATCCCGCTCAGGAAGACCGTGCCGGCCGTCGTTTTCGTCAGCCCGACGGTCCCCGCGAGGTCCGCAGTGATGCTGCCGGCCTGCACGTCGTAGGTCGTGGTGCTCGTCAGGATGCCGGTCGTGCCGGTGATCGCGCCGCCGGTCAGTTGCACTCCGGCCACGGTTTCGTCGTTCGCCCCGATGCTGAACACCCCGGCGGACACGGAGACCGTTCGGGAATTCAGAATCTGGTTGGACTGCTGCAACACGACCGTGCCGCCGTTGACGACTACGTTCCCGGAAAGCGCGTTTGCGCCCGTCGTATTCAGGGCCAGGGCGCCCGCGCTGACCGTCGTCACGCCGGTGTAAGAATTCGCGCCCGTCAAAGTCATCGTGCCTTCGCCCACCTTCGTAAAGCTGCCACCCCCACCGGACATCACCCCCGCGAAAGTCGTGCTCGCACCGTTGCCGCCGGCCGTCAGATTCTTCGCGCCGAGGACCACGGACGAACTGCTCACGCCGGACAGCGATCCAATCGTTTCGCTCGCCGCAGTGATCCCGGAAATATTGAAGACGGACGCCGTTTGCGTGAGGTCCACGGCCGTGGTGTTGGCCAGCGCCCCCGCGCCGACCAGGGCGAGCGTCCCGGCGCCAATGGTCGTCGCGCCCGTGTAAGTATTCGCCCCCGCCAGAGTCACCACTCCGGACGTTGTCAGCCGCACCACGCCCGTGCCGTTGTTCGCGATCACGGAGTTGATCGTCAGGGCGCTGCCCGAAAAGTTGCCGAGAATCAGATCGCCCGCCACGTTTGCGGCACTCCCGCCCGCGGTCAAAATGCCGGAGTTCGGCACGGTGCCGATCGTCAAGGCCGCGCTGCCCGGCGTGATGAAAATGCCGCCTTCCACCCCCACCCGCAGCGTGCCCGTCGAAGTATCGACCGTCGAAGCCGTGGTGAAGTTCTGGGTCAGCGTGTTGATGTTGGTCGTCGGCGCCGAGAGCGTCACGGCGCCGCCGGCGCCCAGGCTATTGATCCGCACGTTGGTCGTCGGGCCGTCGACGATCGTCGAACCGAGCGCGGCGATGTCGGTGTAGCCGGTGAAAGCGACGATCACGCCCGCGCCGTTGTTCGCGGCCAGGGCGGCGCCGTTGTTCACCGTGGCCCAAGCCCCCAGGATGCCCGTGGCGTCGTTCGCCTGCGCCGTGAGCACGATCGCATCCGTGCCGAAAATTCCCGTCGTCGCCCGGAAGTCCACCAGACCACCCGCAGCGCGCGTGATCCCGGCCGTGCCACCCGTTCCCCGCAGGTCGAGCGTCGTCGTCGTCCCGACATTATTGACGTCGATCACGCTCTGCCCGGCATTGACCGTCAAACCGTTCAGAATCTGCGTGCGGACGTTCCCGGCGGAACCAGTCAGGCGAAAGGTGCCTCCGCCGACCACCAGCGCGGAAGCTGAACTGAGGACGTTCGCATTGATCGTCGTATCGGCGATCAACACTCCGCGGTTCACCGTCGTCGCGCCGGTATAGGTATTCGCACCGTTGAAAGTGGTCGTTCCGGCGCCCACCTTGGTGAAGCTGCCGCCAGCCCCGGAGATCACGCCCGCGAACGTGGTGCTCGCATTATTCCCACCCGCGGTCAGATTTTTTCCCCCGAGAACCACGGAGGAGCCGATGATCCCCGAGAGCGCTCCGACGGTTTGACCCGCCGCGTTCATCGCGGACATATCCAAAATCGCGGTCGGCCCGGAAAGGTTCAACGCACCGACGCGGCCCAGTGTCCCTGCCCCAGTCAGCACCACAGACCCGCCGGAAATCGTCGTTGTCCCCGTGTAGGTATTCGTGCCCGAAAGGGTCAGCGTGCCAGCGCCGTATTTCGTCAGACTGCCGCCGGTGATACCCACGTGGAAGCCATCGCTGATCACCCCGCTAAAGTTGCCCGCACCCACCGCCAATGTGGAGTCCGCCAAGCCGACGGTCCCGGTGCCGTTGAGCGTCCCGATCGTTTCGGTGCCGTTGGCGTTGAATAGATCGAATCCGGTAAAAATCTCGGTGTTCGCGCTGTTTCCCTGGCTGTTGACCGTCACCGTCGCCGTGTCGGCGATCTGTTCCGAAGCGCCCGCCAGATAATCGATCACCCCGTTTCCTTCCACCAGCACATCCCCCTGAATCGCCCCATTCGGCGTCGCACCTTGGAAAACGAGAAAGGCGCCATTCCCGACCGTGGTCAATCCGGTGTAAGTATTGACGTTCGTGGTGTCGAAAATGAACGCCACGTAATCGCCGGGTGCGGTAAACGGGGTTCTCAGCGTCAGGCCCCCATTACTGATCGTCCCGCCAAACCGAATCTGCTCCTGGAACGTTCCGCCAGTGATCGTCCGGGTTGCGCCATTGAGATTGATGTTCCCATCGAGGAAAAAGTCCCCCGCCGCTCCGCCGAGGCGAATCGTGAAGTCGCCCAGCACGGAGATGTTGTTCGCCACATGGACGTTGTTCACCGTGCTCCCCAACGTCGCCCCGCCACCGGGCGAAGTAATCGTCAGCGTGCCCGTGCCGAGCGCCCCAGTGGCATTGACCACCAGCGTGCCGCTTTCCAGCGTCGTTCCGCCGGTGAAATTATTGGCGGCATTCGTCAGGACGATCGCCCCGCTTCCCGAACCCTGGATGGTGATCCCACCCGCACCCGTGAGTTGTGCGCCGATCGTCCCAGCCGCGCCATTGAGCGCGTTGAGGACCCCCGCACCCGTCGGCGCCAGCGTGAACCCGGCACCCGCAATCGTGTATCCGGGAACCTGAAAGGTCAGGCTGGTGAACGAAAGATTTTCCCCGAGCGTGACTGTGCCCCCCGTGACCCCGAAGAAAGCGGGCACCGCCGGATTGTAGAGGCCGTTGTTCGTTCCCGAGGCATCCGTCCAGTTGGGAATGACCGAATTCCAAGTCCCGCTTCCACCTTCGGTGATGGCGTTATTCGCATTCGGGCCATCCCAGAACTGCTGCGCCGCCGCCTTCTGTGTGGAGCCCAGCAGCGCCACCGTCAGGAGCGCCGCGGCAGAGGTTGCCAGAATGGCTGGACGGCGTTTGCGAAGTGGTGCGGAAATCATGAATCGTCTTGGGGTACAGCGCAAAAGCCCACCGTCCTCACCAACAGAGTTCGAAAAATTCGAGTCACGGGGAAGAAAATGTGCGGGTTGCGGGAATTTTTATCTCCTTCTCCCTACGAAGTGAGCAAGGCAAAACCTTATCCGTCTCGCAGATTTGACATACGCGGGCGAGGGCTGCGGCATCGCGGGTGTTGGTTTTGCGCCGTCCGGTGAGACCTCGGTGGCGGAGGTCAGCACCTCCGCGCCGGCCTCCCGGCACTTCCCCCCTACCGGCGCAGCGCGGTGATCAGCTCATTGATCTTCTGGCGCAGCGTCTCCATGTCCGGGTCGGAAAAGGACGTGTCCAGCGTGCCCACTCCATTGCTATTCGCCGAAGAGTTCCCCGCCGCCGTCGCCAGCGCCTCCGCGATCTCCGACTGGAGCTGCCCCGCCGACACCTCCCCCGGTGGCCCCTGCTCCCCGGGAATGCCCTGCGTCCCCTGCGGCCCCGGCTGCCCCTCCGGTCCCGGTGGCCCTCCGCTCGGCCCCTGCGGACCCTCCGGCCCCTGCGGCCCGATCGGCCCCATCTCCCCGGTATTGCCCTGCGGCCCTCCCGGCCCCGGCGGCCCCGCCGGCCCGGCCGGCACCGCATCGATGGTCGCCTTCAGACCGTTGAATTGCCCCCGCATCTCCGCGGACTTCAGCTTCACCCCCGCCGGGAAGTTGTCCCACGCACCGGGACGCTTCAGAACCGCCTGCGGGGAGTGCGCGCCCATCCACGGGCGTTACCGCCCTTCCTTCGGTCGTGGCAGAGGGGATTCCCGACCTAAGTCGCGGAGGGTGCTTCCGGGAGGCCGGGGGTGCGCGCCCGCGCGGGGCGTGGAGTGGTCGGGGCCCTGGAGGCGCGGCGGGTGCGAGTGCGGGGGGTGGCAGGGAGGAGCGGGGCGGTGAGCGTCTCGTAGAGCCGGAAGAGGTGTTCGACGCGTTCGCGGTCGGAGTGGAAGGCCTCGGCGCGGTAGCATTTCTCGACGGCGCGATCGAG
>JBBQIZ010000126.1:0-13386 GCA_038325425.1 Chthoniobacterales bacterium | reverse complement strand
TTCTTCCTGATTGTGTTCTCGATGTTCAAGTTCTTCGACCTGTCGGGCTTTGCGGATGGCTTCCAGATGTATGACCTGCTCGCGAAACCCTTCCGGCCGTATGCCTATGTCTATCCGTTCATCGAACTCGGGCTCGGGCTCGGCTACCTCGCGCATTGGCAGCCGACTGCGATCTACACCGCGACGATCGTGGTCATGCTTTTCGGCGCGTTGGGCGTGCTCAATGCCTTGCGCAAAGACCTCGATCTGAACTGCGCCTGCATGGGCACGGTGCTGAAGGTGCCACTCTCCACCGTGGCCCTGACCGAAGACCTCGGCATGGCTGCCATGGCGGCGGCGATGCTCTTCCTCCGATAAACCCATCCACCAGCGGAGAGCGCGATGGCGTTCCTTTTGTCGAGGCGGGCAGCGTTTCCCGCGAGAGCTTCGCGCCTTTCGAAGGTCTCCCCTTCGCCGTCGGCGCCGGCCTTCGTTATCAGCTTTCCATCGGCGCGCTGCGCCTCGACTACGGCTGATCCCTCACCGAAAGGGCGCACTCCGCCTTAGCTTCGGCTTCGCGTTTTAGCTCCGCGAAAGCGGCCCTTCCTCCTACTTCTTGCTTTCCCGGATGATCGTCACCGGCGTGCCGCGACCGATGAAGAGCTGCAGTTCCGCCAGATCTTCCTTCAGTAGTGCAATGCCGCTTCCCGGCTGGTCGGACTTGTTCTCGTCAGCCGCGGGGCCGGTTTGCTCCTCGGAAATTTCGATCGCGGTGTCCGCCGCACCTTCCTCTTCCGAAATGCCGTAGAGGGTGTAACGGCTCAGGCCGAGATGAATCCACGGAGTGCTCTCGGCGCGCGCCTCCGGGGTTTTCGCGGGAATGACTTTGCCGTCCTTCCACCAGGTCGCCGCCTGAACCTTGGTGGTCAGGCGCGCCTGGCGCGAAGGCGGTAGATCGATGGCGGCGATGGGGTATTGCTTGAAGAAGCCATCGCCGTGGTGGACGACCGCCCGCTCATTCGGCAGGTCGAGCGTCAGCGTGAAGTCGCCGTCGGGCACGACCAGGCGATCACCAGGATGAATGCGGTCGGAGGATAGTTGGTTCGCCCGCATGATTCGATCGGGGGTGGACTCGAGTTGGCGCGCGATGCGCCAGAGAGAATCGCCGCGCTTCACCGTGTATTCCGTCTTGGCGAAAAGGCGGTCATTGTCAAAGAAGAGCGTGGTGTTGATGTCGCCGAGCAATTCGCGCGCGGTCTGCGCCTCGGGGGCGTTACGCCAGATCTGGATCTGTTCGCGCAACAGGGTTTGCGCTGCGACCAGCTTCCCGTCGGCGCGCAGCTTCCGCGCCTTTTCCAATTGCGCGACGATCGGGTGGACAAAAGGCGCCGGGGCCTCCGCCGAAGCGGGCGGACTCGGCACAAAAAGCTTCTTCGTGAAATAACCCGCGCCGACCGCGATGACGAGAGCCAGCGCGATGATGATGATGACCTGGTTGCGTTTCATAGTGTGGGGTCCCCGCTCACTGCTTTGCCTCGAGAGCAACGATTAGCGCTTTCATCGCCGCGATCTCCTGACGTTGCGATTCCGACCATGACGATCGTAGAGGTGGCAATCAGTGCCGCGAATTTTGCGTAGGGATTCATTCGTATTCCGGTTCGAAGGCCGCCCGAAGACGGGCCACTGTTCTCATGAGAATCGGCTCCCGCGAGGAGTCCGGTTTCCAAAAGGCGCCCGGAGCGGATTACAACTGTGTCATCCGGAGACTACTTCTTTCCGGCCACGGCCAACTTCCCGCCAGCCGGCGAATACCAGCAACGAGGTGCGTTCCCACCGCTCGTCTCCTTCCCCAAACCATTCGCGAAAGACTGTCATGTTCAAAACCACGAGTTCACTCAAAGATTGCCAGCTCCGCGCCGTGGATGGGGAGATTGGCGATGTGCGCGACTTTCTTTTCGACGATGAAAACTGGACCATCCGATATCTCGTCGTGACCACCGGCGGATGGCTCAGCGGACGCGATGTCCTGATCGCGCCGGCCGTGCTCGGCGCGATCGATCCCGCCGGGCGGACCATCGCCACCAGCCTCAGCCGCGCTCAGATCGAGGGTGCACCGGGAGTCGATTTCGCGGAGCCAGTGTCGCGCCAGAGGGAAGTCGAGCAAGCGTCGCATTACGGCTGGCCGCAGTATTGGGCGACTCCGAATCTCTGGGGCGGGGCGCCCCCGCCCCCGGCTTCTCCACTGCCCCCGCCGGCCCCGGAAATCTCCGCGGCGTCGGCCGACCGAGCGGAAGAGATCCACTTGCGCAGCTCTGCGGAGGTCACCGGTTATGTCGTCGGCGCGCGCGATGGCGATCTCGGGAGGATTCATGATTTCATCATCGACGACGCCGACTGGCACATCGCGCATCTGATCATCGAGGCCAGCAACTGGTGGTTTGGAAGAAAGGTAATCATCTCGCCGCAGGCGGTGCGCCGGGTGAGTTGGACGGAGCAGACCGCCGAGGTCGATCTCACGCGCGAGCAGATCCGGCAAGCGCCTGAATTCAACCCAGACTCTGTCTTCGAGGATGGCCTGCATCAGCGGTTGCTCGGCTACTACGCGGCCCTGCCGAAGGAGCAGTGAGGATCGCGCCGACGCTACCCGGCGTCATTCCCGCACGCTCACTTCGGATGGAGATATTTTAGCCGCGCGTCGGTTGATGTCCGGCGTTCCCCTTCCGGATCGGGAAGCGCGCCGCGCGCTGACGGTGAGCAGCGCCGCGTGCGGAGTCACCCTTCCAGATGCTCGGAGGCGAGTCCGCCCTTCGTCGCGGGCACCTTGCCTTTGGGTTTTGGGTTGGCGGATTTGGGTTCGCGGCCCTCTTCCACCGGGTTCGTCCGGCTGCCTGGGACGCCGGGGTCGGCAATGCCGGGAGTTTTTTGATAACCGGCCACGGAATGACCGGTTCCGGCCGCGATGTCCTTCGCCGCGGGCGTGGGTGCATAGGAAGGGTCGCCGCCGCCCTTCACGCTTTTTCCGCCGTGTTCGGGGGCTGCTGATTTGCTGGATTCGGGAGTACTCATGATAAGATAGAATTCGTGTTCCGATGAAGCACTGGCCGCACCGGCCTGGCCTGCCGGACATTACATTTCGGTTATCTTGCCGCGGTCGGCACGGACACCGGTCCGCCGCGCCGCGAACCTGCTGAAGACCATGAACAAACTGCCGAAACACTCACATAGCGCACTCTGGGTCATCATGGTCGTGCTCCTTATCCTTTGGGCCTTCCATCCTGGCCGTCGGCAATCAGGCCATCCACCTGCTGCTGGTGGTGGCGTTGATCATCTTCCTCGTCCAGACCCTGAGTGTTCGGCGGAAGCCGTAGGTTGCGGTGCGGCTCGTCGTCCCGATCGGCGGCACCTTTTAGACAACCGCGATGGCGGGGAGAAACGCATCCTATTTTATAATGATGCTTCGACCTTTCAAAACGCTCCGCGGATCCACCCTTGCCGCTTCCGACGGCGAGATCGGCAAGGTGCATGAATTCTATTTCGACGACGCCCAATGGCGGCTGCGTTACTTCATCGTCGAAACCGGCTCCTGGCTCACCGGCCGGTCGGTACTCATCTCGCCGACTGCGCTGACGCAAGTGGATGGGCAAAGCGGCAGCATCGCCGTGCGACTGACTCAGGAGCAGGTGCGGCATTCTCCTCCGATCGATTCCGACCAGCCCATTTCGCGGCAGCGCGAGGCCGAACTGCACAGCTACTATGGCTGGGATCCATATTGGAGTCTCACGGACGGGAGCCCCGGCATGATGCTGCCGCCGGCCGTCGCTCCCGCGCCGTTCGGCGTACCCCAGAACGAGAATCATTCGCCTGAGGCGGTGAAGGCTGATTGCCACTTGCGCTCCAGCGCGGAGCTGATGCGCGGTTACACGATCCATGCGCAGGATGGCGAAATCGGGCAGGTCGATGATTTCATCCTCGATGACAGCGACTGGAACGTGCGCTACCTGGTCATTCGTACGGGGGTCTGGTTCCGCGGGAAAGACGTGCTGCTTTCTCCCGACTGGGTTGAAAGAATCTCGTTCGAGGGCTCCGAAGTGTTCGTCAATCTGCCGCGTTCCGCGATCAAGGATGCACCTGCCTTCGATGCCGTGGCTCCGCTGGATCGTGCCTTCGAGGAGCGGCTCCACGATCATTATGGCCGGAAGGGTTATTGGGACGCGGTGAATGCTTCAGGCGGGGCGTAGCGGTGGCCTCACGGGTGAGGGTGGGGAGGCGGGAAGCCTTTGCTGGAGCTGACCGATCGCCTGCCTCGCCACAGATAAGGCCGGGTCACGAAATGAATTCGCAGACCGGCCTGACCTCCAACCGTGGGCGGTTGGTCACTCGATATAGACGACGCGGTAGTGCAGGAAAATCGGTTCGGAGGCTTCCCGAGGTTGCAATTCGTCGAGCTTGTTGCGGTCGAAACGCGGCGCTTTTTCCAGTTGCTCGCGGGTGGAATCGAGCAGGTAGGGCACGGACTCCGCGTCCCGGTCGCGGTTGACGTCGAAGGCGCTCCACGGCACCGCCACTTGCGCTTCTCCGATGCCGAGAAAGCCACCGACCCCCACAACCGCGAAGCGGATGCGTCCTGTTCCCGCGTCGAGCACCAAGTCTTCGATATGCCCGATCTTTTCGCTATGCAGGTTTTTCACCGAACTGCCGGTGATTTCTGAGGCCATCCGGAGTCCGGTCATGGCTGGAGCTTCTTGGGTATTCATGATGTTTGGCTGTTTGTTATTGGTTCTTCGGTTGTCTCGCAGGTGCCGACGGAGATCGGCCAGAGCTGCCTCTGCGCGGTCCCAGCGGCACCTGATACAAACGGAATCGAAACCAAGGCTGACCCCGTGATGTCGTCAGGATTACAATCCGGACAGCTTGCGTCGCGCCCCGAATCGCTACCGCCCGTGGCGGATCGGGCGAAACGTCGGACGGAGCTGGAGATACACCGCCGCCTCGCCTCCTTCGGCCGCACCGATGCCAAATTGCAGCGGGCCGAGCAGCGTGTCTGCGCCGAGGAAAACGCTGCCGCCCAGCTTCAGGTCGCCGAGATCGGCGTCGCCGGCGCGATCCCACACGTCGCCCGCCTCAACCGAAAAGCCCGCATAGACTCCGCCGCCCAGGCCAGGCGGCAGCTTTGCCACTTCGCGGTAATAGACGAGCTGACCGAGCAGCATGCTCTGGTCATAAAGGCCGCGCCGCGTGTAGCCGGAGAGGTTCAGAAAACCGCCGAGCGAAAAGCGATCGTAGAGCGGGAGATCGTCGCCGCCGGGATTTATTCCGGCGACGATCCGCGGCACCCAGGTGTTTTTCCCGAGTGTGATCGGCTGATATATTTGCAGCTCAACGCGGTTGTAATCGTCGCGCGCGCCGAACGCTTCGCGGGACGCCGCCAGCGCCGCTTCCGCGAAGAAACCGCGCGTCGGGAAGCTACTGCGATCGAGCGTGTCGAAGTTGAGCGCGCCCCGCAGTTCGCTGCGCGCCGCCCTGCCGGGCACGTCTTCCGACAGCCCGAGCGTGTTCCCGATCGCGCTCACGCCGCCCGCATATCCGAAGCGCATTTCGCCGAAATTCCCGAGCCGCATCCCGAGGTCGATCCCGGCTTCCAGCGATCGCCGCCGGAAGCGCAGCCGATCGTCGTCGCCATCGCGGCCGGAGACGATTTCCTGCGCGTAAAGCACTTGCGCGGCGACGAAGAAACGCCGCGCGGAATCGAGCGGCTGATACCATTCCGACGAGATGCGCGTGAGATCGCCGACGCTCAGAAACGTGTTCCATTCCGCGCCGAGCGAGTTGAGTTCCGTCATGCGGTAGGAGAGCAGCAGGCTCGCATCGGTCTCGCCTGCGGAAGCGTAGGCGAAATCGAAACCGACACTGAGAAAGTTGGGCCCGTGCGGTTTCTTTTGCGTCTCGAGCAGCAGCCCGATTTCGCCGTCCTCCTCGATGACCGTAAAGTCCGTCACCTGCACGTTGTGCAGTCCTTCGCGGCCGACCAGTTCCTTTTCCAGTTGCCAGAATTCCAGCCGCTCGCCGGGCGTAAAATCCAGTCCTTCGGCGAGGCTCTGCCGCACCGGCCCGGACGGATCATCGATGCGCAGGAATGAAATGCGCACGCCCTCTGAGCGCGGCAGGCGCTGCGCGGCGACGTAACGGGCAAAACGCGCGGGCGACAGCGCGTAGCGTCGCAATTCCGCGGCCTCGCTCATCGTCTCCGCATAACCCGCCGGGATGTTTTCCGCCGAGCCGACGAAGCCCGCGGAGGTCGCGCCGGGCAGCGCGAGCCGGATATAAACATCCCGCTCCGAGAGCCGCTGGACCTGCGCCAGCGTCTCGCGATTGATCAGGATATCGAGCACCTGATTCGTCACGGCCAGCGCCGAAGTCAGCTCGGCCTCCGCCCGTAGATCGACGCGGAGATCCACGGCGATCACGATGTCCGCGCCCATCGCCCGCACCGTCTCGATCGGCAGATTGCTCGATAATCCGCCATCGACCAGCAAGCGCTCGCCGATCCGGTAGGGCGTGAAAACTCCCGGCACCGCCATGCTCGCGCGCATCGCCTCGGCGAGATGCCCGCGGTCGAGCACCACCTTTTCGCCGGTCTCCAGATCCGTGGCGACGGCGCGAAAGGGAATCGGCAGCCGATCGAAATCCTCGACCTGCCGCACCGGCAGGGTCAGTTCGCGCAGCTTGATGATCAGCTTCTGACCGGCGATGAGACCGGACGGAAGCTGCACCTGGCCCTGTTTGGAGAGGGCGAGTTCCAGATTCTGGTTCATCCGAAAATCGCGTTCCTTGCTGCGAAACGAACGGCTCTCGCGCGGGGGAGAATCGGAAAGCAGATAGCGCCAGTCCACCTCGCGGAACCAGCGTTCGATTTCCTCCGGCGACATACCGCTGGCGTAGAGTCCGCCGACGATCGCGCCCATGCTCGTGCCCGCGATGTAATCGACCGGGATGCGCAGTTCCTCGAGCGCCTTGAGCACGCCGATGTGCGCCACGCCGCGCGCGCCGCCGCCGCTGAGCGCGAGTCCGATCCTCGGACGCGGGGCGTCGCCGGAAATGGCCGGCGAAGTTTCGGCGAAACTGCTGCTGTGAAGTGTGGCCGTTGCAGCGAGCCAGATCACGAAGCGAAATTGAGCGCGGATGCGATGCATGGCGCAGGGTGACGGTCGTTGCCGGAGGTTGGGAGGCTGAAGTGGACCCCGATTCGAGGATCAGGCGCGGCGCTCCGGCGTCGAATCAGCGGGCGGATGAAAACCACGCAACTGTTGCAGCGCGCTCGCGGGCTGACTGGAGCCGCCGGCGATCACGGTGATGCTGCCATCGGTTTCCAGCACCACGGCTTCCACCGCCTCCAGCGATGCCGTGCCTTGCGCGCGCACCGCCGCGAGCAGTTCCGCCTCGGTGACCCGCTCGTCGCGCAGCGCCCCGTCCAGCATTTTTCCGCGCAGGAGCAGCAGCCGCGGCTCGGATTTTACGAGACGGCGCACTGTCGCCGAGCGCACCGAAAGCCACGCGACGGCGAACTGCATCCCGATGAGCAGGGCGAACGCGAGGGCGCCTTCGGCGAGGGCGACGTCCTTGCTCATGAGCACCGTCGCCAGCGTCGAGCCGAGGGCGATGGTGACGATCAGGTCGAAGGCGTTCAGCTTCGAGAGCGTGCGTTTGCCGGAGATCCGCAGCATGAGGATGAGCGTCGTGTAGGCCAGCGTCCCCACCACGAGCACGCGGAATAATTCCGTCCAGCTATTAAAGAACACGGTCGCCTCCTGTCTGGCCTGCCCGAGCGAAATTAGCAGGCGATGTTCTGGCGTGGGATTTCATGTTGGTGGAAAAATGGAGACGCGGTTTCCAAGGGTTATCGCGGCAGCGTGCTCGGTCGGCGGGTCAAAGTGGACGCGTCCGGAGCTTCACAGACGAAATGAGATCGGTCCGCGCGTGAACTGCGGTGCGATCATAGGAGGTGATCACATCCCACCCGCATCAATCCACCGGCCAGCCCGGGCCGCCGATCCCGACCGAACCGTTGCCGCCCAATCCGCAGCCGGCGCCGGGCCGTCCGGGCATGCCGCCTCCGCCCGCCCCGCAGCCTCCGAATCCCGGCATCCCGCCGCCTCGTCCGCCCGCGGCTTAGCGGGGGCAGCAAGGAGCGGCGACATTCCTGTCGCCGTCCACCAACGCGCAGCCGAGCGATCTGCGGTGCGCTGCGATGACCGCTTTTCCGCGGCCGCATTGACTGCGCGCGTCCGGGCGGCGCGGTTCGATTGGTCAATGGTCTCCCCTTCATCCGCATCGCTCATTTCCGAATCATGAATCCCCGCAGACGAAAGCTGCCCGCTGGCCGTCGGCCCGCGAAAAAGCGCTCTTCTTCACCGCGCGCCGCCCGCCGGCCACGCCCCGCCGGGCGGCATCGTCGCATGGACATGCGGCGCTACCAGACCAGCGCCCGCTCCAAGCTACGCCGGTTCCGCCAGGGATCCATGGTCGCCGTCGCGATCACCGCGCTGCTGCTGCTCCTGGGGGGTGGCCCGCCGGATTCCTCCGGCCAGCAGGAAGGAGCGGAAACGCCCGAGCCAGCGGCCGAAATCATTACCCCGGGCGAAACCATTCCGCAGGATGCGGGCGCTTCCATCGAGGAAGCGACGGGCACAATCCGCGAACTGATCCTGACCTTCTGGGGAATTCTGCCGAAGATCGTCATCGGCGTGATTCTGATCGTGCTCGCGGGGCTGATCGCCAATGGCATCCGCGCGGCGCTCCACCGGTTTCGGCATCGCTGGGAGAAGAGCGAAGCCATTGCGGCGCTGGTCCGGATCGGTTGTTACTTGCTCGCCATCGCGGTGGCGCTGAGCATCCTCGCGGGCGACGCGCGGGCGTTGCTCGGCTCGATCGGGCTGGTCGGTCTGGCGCTCTCCTGGGCGCTCCAGACACCGATCGAAAGTTTCACCGGCTGGTTGCTGAACTCCTTTCGATCCTATTACCGCGTCGGCGATCGCATCGAGGTCGGCGAAGTTTTCGGCGACGTCTACAGGATCGACGTGCTCACCACGACCGTGTGGGAAGCGGGCGGGCCCGGCAAATCCGTCACCGGCGCGCAATCGACCGGTGCAATGATCACCTTCCCCAACTGGGAAGTGCTGCGTTCGAACATCGTGAACTACAGCCGCGATTTCCCTTTCGTCTGGGATGAAGTGACCTTTGCGATCACCAATGAGAGCGACCTCGCTTACACCATCGGCGTGCTCGAACGCACGGCGGCGAGCGTCATCGGTCCGCAGATGGCGGACGCGGCCGCGCAGTATCGCAACCTGCTGGAGCGGGCGCGCCTCGCCTTCGACGTCGATCCCGAGCCGAAGGTCTTTCTTTCGCTCTCCGATGCGTGGACGAATTGCACCGTGCGTTATCTCGTCTCCGCGCGCGCCCGCCGCCGATCGTCCACCGCCCTGATTCTCGGGCTCTCCCAGGAATTGGCCCGGCCGGAACACCGCGGTCGCATCGTCTCCGCCTATCCCCGCACGGAAGTCCTGCTGCGCGAAAAATTCTCTGCCGGAGACACTCCCGCAGCGGACGACGCTTAGAGTCTGCTCAGCGGGGCGCCGCGGCCGGCGATTGGAACGCCGCCGGCAGCGGCGTGTAGAATTCCTGCGCGCAGTAGAACATCGGCATGCCGATGCCGCTCGTCTTCGGCTGGCAGCTCGTGCCGAGAAATTCGGGCTCCGTGGAGACGATATTTTTCCGGTGCGGCGGCGAGTTCATCCACGAGTCGAGCAGCGCCTCGGCGAAGCTGACGTAGGTGTGCATCTCGATCAGCGGGCCGTCCGGCTCCCGGCTGAAGCGTTTTTTACCGTTCTCCTCGCGGACATAAACCTGTTCGCGATCTTCGTACACGAGGCCGAAGGCGGTGGCTACGTTCTCGGCGGCAAAGGCCGGCCGCAATCCGGCGAGGCGGAACCGATCTTCCGGCGTTTTTTTCTCCGGCAGCTTCGGGTTCACGTGGGAAATGGAGCCGCGCTCGGCCATGATTTTGGCCTGCATCTGCGCCACGTCGCGGAGCTCGACGAGAGGACGGAGCGTGGAAAGATTTTCCTTCAACCGGCGCCGGTTCGTCTCGTGAAAAACGGCGGCGGAAAGCAGGTCGAAGTCGATCTTCGTGAAGTCGATTTTCTCGCCGGCCCGATCGAACTGCCGGAAGGTTTCAGCGGTGTATTTCGTGAACAACTTCGCGGGCTCGGCGGCCGACGCGCTCAGGCCGACAAGAACCAGCGAAAGGAGAAAGAGCGAGGATTTCATAAGGTGGCAATATACGCTCGAAGCGGCGGGAATGACAGCCGCGGGAGGAAGCCCGCGGCTGTCAAGGTGACGTCCGACTGGGGTTAGTTTCCTTCGGGCGCGGTGCGTGCCGTGCGGGCGTTTTCCGGCGCGGGCGAGCCCGCGGCTGCCGCCCGTCCACTGGCCTGCTTGATCGCCTCGCGGATCTGCTCGTAGCTGTCCGCCCCGAGGCCGGTGAAGACTTTCGTCACCTGTCCTTCAGGATCGATGACCACGGTCTTCGGGATGCCTTTTACCTGGTATTGCCGCGCCACTTTCCCATCGGGATCGAGCAGCACCGGCACTTCCAGATTTTCGGCCTGGAGGAAGCTCTGGATGCGGTCCTTTTCCTCGCCCACGTTGATCGCGAAGAATTCGACATTCTCCTGCTTTTCATCGCCAAACATGCGGCCCAGATGGGGCAGCGATTCCTTGCACGGCGGGCACCACGAGGCCCAGAAGTCGAGCACCACCACTTTGCCGCGCTGCTCGGCGAGCGAGACTTTGCGCCCGTCGAGCGCGGTCAGTTCAAAGGCCGGCGCGGTTTTCCCCACGAGCCCCTGGGAGGCCTGCTCTTCGGTCTGGCGCTGCTGGGCCACATCGGTCGCTTTCTCGGGCGGCTGCCAGGCGAAGCGGTCGGCCGCGAAGTCCGTCGCGGTATCGATCAGCGTGTAATCGACCGTGATGGTGGCCTGCCGCACCCGCTTGTCGGTGGCATCCTCGGGGAGTGCCGGACGCAGATTGACCTTCACGCGCCGCACGAGATGGTTTTCCGGATTTACGAGCACGGAAATTGGGCCGTGGCCGGGGATGCCGCGCAGCACGAGCTGCGGGTAGCGTTTGTTTTCGATCACCGCGTCATCGAGTTTTTCGATGCTTTCCGCGGATTCGAGCACGCGCTGAAACGGACTGCGCAGCAGCGCCGCAAGGAGCGACGGATTCTGCGCATGCAGCACCGAAAGACCGGTGGCCGGCAGGTCTTTGGCGAGTGGCTCCTTCGCCGCGACCTTTTGCTGCAGATAGTTATTCGTCTTTTTGTTCAAGACGAAGACCTGCTCGCCGGTCGAGCCGATGAGCATGTCCACGGTGTCGTGCTGGAATTTATTCGGCGCCTCGAACGCGCTGGTGAAACCCAGATGCGTCTTCACGACGCTGTTGCCGATCTCGAAGTGCGACGACACGAGGCCGGCGAGCCGGAGCGTTTTCGCCTTTTCATACGCGGTGCGCACTTTGTCCAGGAGCTCACGCGCGTCGGCTTGGATGACCGGCGAACGCTGCTCTTGGGCGGGGTGCCCATCCACCTGTCGCGAGGTCGCCTCCTTTTTCTGGCCGAGCGTGACGCGCTGGCCGTTGACCTCGAGGCGGCTGGCGGCCAGCGCGGGCACGCCTTCCACCATCCGCGCGCGACCTTCGACGATGATGAAGTCGTTGCGCTGGAGCTTGAGTTCATCGAGTTCGATCTTCGACCCGAGGGCGATCACCACCGAGCGGCCATCCTGCAAGCGCACGTTCACGAGCGTCTGTTCATCCGCGCGCTGCGGCTGCTTTTGTTCTCCGCTGCGAGCGGAGGATTGGTAATGGCGGAAGCCTTCGATCCGCCCGCGGATGGTTGTGGACTGTTCATCCGCCGTCGCCGGCTGGGACTGCTTGGCGGCAGTCGGACGCGCTTCCGCACGCGGCTGTGCCTCCTGCGCCTGCGCTGGAAAAGCCGCCGCAAATGCGATGCTGATCCCGAGGCTCGCGCACGCGCGGATCGGGAAGGGAAAATAGGAATTTTTCATAGGTGGTATTAAGGAGATGCCGCGTCCGGCGGCGCCCGGCAGGGCGCCGTCGGCCGCGACGATGCTTCGAGTTATTGCTGCTGGTCGCCGTCATCCCGCCGGTTGACCTGCCGGACGGTCTTCCAATTTCCGTCGGCATAGACTTGATCGGCCCGCAGGATCGGCCGGTCGTTTAGCTGCGTCTCACGGCCGCGGATGCTGACGTAATCCCCGGGGCTGATCCCCAAGGTGCGCGCGGTCTGGTTCGGGCCGAGATCCACGATCTGGGAACTCCCGTTTTCCATCGTGACCCTGACCAGGGTATGGCCATTTTTTGAACCTTCGACAGCCACCCGGCGGAAGGATTCGACCGTGCCGCGCAGGCTGGAAGAGGCACGGCCGGACTGCGCACTCGGATTCTCCTGCGAGGCCTCAGCGCTTGGGCGCGATTGCGGCGAGCGCGAGGGTTGCGCCGACTGCGAAGCCTGTTGCTGCCCGCCCGTGGCTCCCGACCCACTGCGCGAGATGCGATGCTCCCGACCATCGGCGAGAATCTTATCCGCGAGGATGACCTGCTGGCCGCTGATCGTCCGTTGCTGGCCGTGGGCGCGCAGATAGTCGCCCTTTTCCAAATTCAAGTCCCCGAGCGCGAGGCGCTGGCCCAGATCGACGTTGGCCGTCGAGCCATCGCGGAGCCGCAGGCGCACCACCGTGAAACGATCCCGCGCGCCTTGTCGGTCGCGGACATTGACCTCGCGGAAGCCGTCAATATATCCGGCAAAGATTCGTGGCTGGTCCGACTGGTCTTGCGCCGTTCGCGGGGTCTGCTGAGCCTGCTGGCTTTGCGCCCGCTGGCTTGGCTGATCCTGCCGGTTCGTTGCGGTGGTCTGCTGGCGCTGCTGGTCCTGGTCGGCGGTGCTGCGGTCGTAATCGTACGTGTCGCGCCAGTAGCGGGTCGCGTAGTCCGGCGTTCCAGAGCTGTAAGCCGGATAGCCGCTGTAGCCCCAGTCGTAATCGTAGTCATCGGCCCCGCGACCGGAGGCGTCATCGTACTCGTAGTTATTGCCGTCGAACCAATCGCTCGGATCGTACCATTCGTCTTCGTTGTAGGACTGAGCGTGCGTTGGCGGCAGTGGGCTGAGGAGGGTGAACGTGAGGAAGGTCGCGGCAATCAATGGCCAGCGGCAATTCAGAGGGAGATAGGTTTTCATGCGTTTGGATTTGGATTTGGTGTTTTAGGCGCGCGCAGTTGGTCGCGCGCTGTTTGAGGAAAACGGCGGGCGCCCATATTCCGGCCTTCCAA
>JBBQIZ010000125.1:0-13475 GCA_038325425.1 Chthoniobacterales bacterium | reverse complement strand
CGGCCTGCGGTGACGCCCCTTGCGGATTCCAGTTTCCTCTCGTTCCCAAAGCGCTTCGCTAACTTTGGGAACGAAGCGGGGGTCGCGAAACTCCGTTTCGGCGGGGGATAACAGGTGAGCACCGGAGCGGTGCCACCGGTCGTCATTTTGCCGAAGGCGGAACGAGTGGGCGGTCCGGCGGGCGCGTTTTGGTGAAGGCGGGCGGCTTTGCGCAGGGTGCGATGGCGATTTCCGCACCGGCTCAGGCAATTGCGTTCCCGAAGGGCGCGATTGCGTTCATGGTGTGAGTAATTGCGTTCCCGGAAGTGGTGACTCCGTTCGTGGAGGAGGCATTTACGTTCCTGCCGACCGCAATTGCGTTCCGGTTCCCGGCAGTTGCGCTCTCTTAACCGACCAATGCCTTCCTGTTGGCGGCGATTTCGTTCTTGCCACCGGCGATTGCCTTCCTCTACTAGTCGATTGCTTCGATCGTTGTCCCTGTTGCTTTACCCCCGATGCCTGATTCGCCGACTCCCCTGCCCGATGCGACGCCTGCGGCGCCGAATGTCCCGCGTTTGCCGGTCGCGGCGGTGTGCAAGGGGCTCGGGGATCCGGTGCGGTGGGCGATTTTGCGGGAGTTGGCGGCGGGTGAACCGCGGATGGTCGTGGAAATGGCGCGCAAGATCGGCAAGTCGCCGACGCTGATCTCGAAACACCTCGGGGTGCTGCGGCAGACGGGCATGGTGGGGCTCCGGCAGCGGCTGCATTTCATCCCGCCGCAGTTTCTCCCCGAGCCCGGCCGGCGCGTCGCGGATTTCGGGCGCTGTCTCCTGCGGTTCGATTGAAAGGCGGCGGGGGAATCGGGCGCGCCGGGCGGCTTTACGGCTTCGCCGCGATCTCTTTCCGCGCCTTCGCGATCACCTCCGCCAGCGTCACCTCCGCGCCGCCGCGGCGTTTGCTCTCGTCGGCTGCTTCCATGAAGGCGTAAAGCTCGATCGTCTCCTCGGCGCTGACCGGCGCCACGCCGGTGCGGAACATCTTCACGATCTCGAAAAGCAGCGCGTCGTAGCCATCGTAACCGCCCACCGGCGCCTCGCCTTTTTCGCCGATCGCCTTGCCGCCATAACCCTTCCGGTCGGTGGCGTTCGCTTCGCGGAAGATGCCGGTCCGCCCGCCCTCCCAAGTGCCGACGACTTCGATTTTGCCGTCCGCCGTGGTGCCGCGTTTCACGGATTGGCAGCCGGTGCCCATCACGGTGAAAAGCGATTCGCAGCCATGCACGCCATACCAGTAGAGGTCGGGATGGGTCGGTTCGATGCTCGCCGGGCTGAAGGTTTCCGCCGACTTCACCTGGCCGATGGAGCCGTGGCGCACGGCCTGGGTCGTTTTGCCAAAGCGGAGCGACGAGGCGCAGAAGAGCGGCACTTTCGCCTTCTGGCCGGCCTCGAGAATCCGGATCGCATCGGCCAGCGAACCCGCGATCGGCTTGTCGATGTAGACCGGTTTGCCGGCCTTGAGCACGGGTTGGACTTGCTCCCAATGCACGCGCCCGTCGTTCGATTCGAGAAAGACCACGTCCACCCGCTGCAGGAGTTCATCGATCGAATCGACAATCTCCACGCCGAGCGCCTTCACTTTCTCGATGTACTCCGGCACGCGTTTCGTGCTGCTCTCGATGTCTTTGCTGCCCTGCGGATACGCTGCGACCATTTTCACGCCGGCGACTTTGTCCGCGTCCTCCGGCTTCTTCGGGCCTTTGTTCAGCGACTGGGTGAAGGCGAGGACGTGCGAGGTATCGAGGCCGATGATGCCGGCGCGGAGCGGCTTGGGCTCTTGCGCATGGGCGGTAATCGCAACGACGGCCAAGAGGGTGACGAGGAATGATCGAGGGGACATAGGCGGCCATTACGTCCGGCCTTGCCCGCGGCATCAAGCGTCAAGCGCGACGCGGGTGCGTTCGACGAGTGCATTGTCGCGGTCGCCGGAGCCGCGCAGATAGAAGACGCTCGCGGCGAGCAGGCGGTCGCGCCACGCGGGCGAAAGACGATCGTAATCCTCCAGCACCGCGGAGCTGAATTTGTAATCGTGCGAGTTGGTGCCCTTGAGGAAAATCAGGCGGCGCGCCGCATCGGCCAGCGGCCGGGCGGCGCCGTTTGCCTGGAGATAACCGAGCACCTTTCGCGCAGCGATGAGCCGGTCGCTGCTGATCTCGGCGAAGATTTCCGCGATCGCGGCGTCGCCGGTGGTCGCGCTGGTGGGCAGCGGTTCCAGCGTGTCGATGCGCACTCCGTGCTCGCGCGGATTGCCGCGATAGAGCGGGAGGAAGGCGGCGTTTTGCAGCAGGAGCAGGCGGCGCGTGTCGTCGTTCTTCGCGCGGTGCCAGGCGTAGTGGATCGCATTGGTAAATGTCATCGCGTGCACCGCGACGATGCCCGGCGTCTGCATCAGCAATTCCCCGGCGTGATCGAACAGCGCATCGAAGACCGAGCGCGGCGCGACGCCGCGATTGAGCAGTTGCACGGTCAGCTTGCTCGCTTCGCTGGACGACGCGGTGCGCAGCGCCTGGAGCAGTTCGCGCGTGCCGTCGGCGTTGACCTGGCCGTCGCGCCAGGCCGGCTCCAGTTGCTGGATCGTCTCCAGATTTTCGCGGAAGGGGCGATCCGCCGGCAGATCGGCCTGCGCGGGATTTTCCCGCGCGCCGCCGCGATCGAGCAGCGCGTAGGCGAGCGAACGCAGCACTGGCTCCGCGTGCTGCCAGCCGATCACCTCGAGCGTGCGGAAGCTGTTCGCGACGTAGATTGCCTTGTGCCCGATGTCGCGGAAATCGCGCGCGCCGTAGCGACAGAAGATCTCGAACAATTCATCCGTCCCGGCGGTGCGCAGCAGCCCGACGACCGCCGCATCCGCCGCCGCTTCATCCCAATTGTCCATGGCGTCGGTGAAGGCCTGCCGGGCGCGATGCCCCGGCGGCACCGCCGCTTCGTCCACCGGCCCCATCGTCCAGTCGCCCTCCCGCACGTCGGCGGCTTGTGAGGATTTGAATTGGTCGATCGCCCAAAAGATCGGCAACCAGCGGTCGCTGTCCGGCGACGCGAGACTGGCCAGATGCGCGGAGTTAACGACCAGCACAGCGTGAAACTTAAAGCCCACCGGACGCGGCTGGATATTGCGCACCCCAGCGAGGAGCAGCGCCGCGAGCACCTGCTGGTAGCTGAGCCCGCGGTGAATGCGCGCGGCGACCTCTTCGAGCACGCGATCGCGCGGCGTGTCTTCGAGCAGTCGCACGAGCGGTTCGATGTCCGAATGGAAGCGCACCATGTCGGTCGGCAGCGCCGCTTCCGCAGCGGAGACCGACGGGAGGCGGGTGAGGAAACCGAGGTTGCCCAGCGCGGCGAGAGCGCCGGTGGTTTTGAAGAAAGAGCGGCGAGGAATCATAGGGGGAGTAGGCCGGCTGACCTTCCGAAAAATAGCAGAGCTCGACCGTCCAGCCAGTGCGAGATGCGCGGATCTTCCGCGCCCCGGATCGGTAACGGGGAGCAAAAATGTAAAGCGAAGGTAAAGCCGCTTGTCGCGGGGGCCGCGTCTTGAGATTCGCAGGACCTCTCCTCATGAATCTTTCCTTCTTCCTCGTGCCCTGCCTCGTGTTCGCCGCCCTCACTCGGCTCGCGGTTGCCGGCGACGGCGTCGTCGATCTGACGAACCTGGCCAACTACGCCAACCAGCCCATCCCCGCCTACATCACGAAGGACAATACGACGCCGGGCAATGCGATCACCGATGCCGGGGCGACTCTCGGGCGGATCCTCTTTTACGACAAACGCCTCTCGCGCAACGACACCATCTCGTGCGCGTCCTGCCACCATCAGGCGCACGCCTTCAGCGACCTCCCGACAGCCAGCACCGGAGTCAGCGGGACCACCGGGCGCCACGCGATGCGCCTGATCAATGCGCGCTTCGCCGATGAAGTGCGGTTCTTTTGGGATGAACGGGCGACGAACCTCGAAAACCAAACCACGCAGCCGATCAAGGATCATGTGGAAATGGGCTTCAGCGGGACGTCCGGCGATCCGGGTTTTGCGGCCTTGGTCACCAAGTTGCGGGCGATCAGCGAATACCGGGTGCTGTTTGCGATGACGTTTGGCGACGCCGCGATCACCGAAGCGCGCGTGCAGTCGGCGCTGGCGCAATTCGTCCGGAGCATTCAGTCGTTCGACTCGCCTTTCGATGCCGGTCGGGCGCGGGTGGCGAATAACGGCAACCCCTTTCCCAACTTCAGCGGAGCGCAAAACGCGGGGAAACAGCTCTTTCTCCTGCCGCCCAACCAAGGCGGAGCGGGCTGTGCGGTGTGCCACTCGCCCCCGGAATTTGATATCGCCCCGAACAGCCGCAACAACGGCGTCATCACCAAAATCGGTGGCGGGACCGACCTGACCAACGTGCGCTCCCCAAGCCTGCGCGACCTCCTCGGGCCCAATGGCCAAAGCCACGGCGGGTTCATGCACGACGGCAGTTTCGCCACGCTCGCGCAGGTGATCGAGCACTACAACGCGATCCCCGGCGACAATGCCAACCTCGACAATCGGCTGCGCCGCCCGGGCGGACAGGTGCAGAATCTGAATCTCACGTTGACGCAGAAGGATAACCTGGCGGCCTTCCTCCAGACGCTCACGGGGACCGCCGTCTACACGGATTCGAAATGGGCCGACCCCTTCAACGCGACTGGCCAACTTGCGCTCATCGTGCTGCCGGCGGAGACGGTCTCCATTGAGAATCAGGGCGATGGGACGGCGATCGTCTCGTGCCTCGCAGTGCCGGGATTGGTCTATGAATTCTGGTCCTCCCCCGACTTGGTTCGCTGGACCAAACTGGAGACCGTGACCGCGGATGCGGAGGGCGTCTGCGAGCAGGTGGTCAGCGTGGGCGGAACCGTTTTCTACCGCTTCAGCTATACGCCGCCCGTGCTCTGAGGACCGAGGCGGCGGAAGTGAGGGCGAGAGAGACGGCGAGGAGACGGCAGGTCGGGGAGATCATGACGTGGAAAAGTGAGTCCGTGACGATCTGCGGGCAAGCGTGCTCTTCGACGGGCGGTCGGCGATGTGGGGTTGACCTCGGCGGCGGCAGGCCGGACGGTGGCCGAGTTTCGTCCAGGACTTCCCGCCGCGTGGTGGGTGCTACGTCGCTGCCACTGTGAGGCGCTCGGAATCTTTCGATCACAATGACATGGAAAATCTGTCCAACACCAAAAACATCGCCTTCGTCGGCGATTACACCCCGCGCCGGTGCGGCATCGCCACCTTCACGGCGGACATTTGCGAAGCGGTGGCGGCGGAGTATCCGCAGACCCAGTGCATCGTCGGTTCGGTGAACGATCGGCCCGAAGGCTACGATTATCCGGAGCGGGTGCGGTTTGAGTTCGACGAGCAGGAACTGGATTCCTACCGGCGCGCGGCGGAGTTTCTGAACATCAACAACGTCGAGGTGCTGTCGGTGCAGCACGAGTTTGGGATTTATGGCGGGGCGGCGGGGAAAAATCTCCTGGCCTTGCTCCGCGAGGTGCGCATGCCGGTGGTGACGACGCTGCACACGGTGCTGAGCGAGCCGAATGCCGATCAGCGCGAAGTTATGGAACAGCTCGATCTGCTTTCCAATCGATTCATCGTCATGGCAGAGCGCGGCCAGCGGATGCTGGAAACCATCTATGGCGTCGCGCCCGAGAAGATCGACCTGATCCCGCACGGCGTGATCGACATGCCGTTCATCGACTCGAATTTCTTCAAGGACGTCTTCGGCGTGGAAGGCAAGACGGTGCTGCTGACCTTCGGCCTGCTCTCGCCGAACAAGGGGATCGAATACGTGATCGAGGCCCTGCCCGCGATCCTCGAGCGGCATCCGAACATCGTCTATCTGGTGCTCGGCGCGACGCATCCGCATCTGCTCGCGCATGAAGGCGAGGCGTATCGACAGAAGCTGGAGCGCCTGGCCAATGATCTCGGCGTGTCCGAGCAGGTGATCTTTCACAATCGCTTCGTCACGCTCGAGGAACTGAAGGAGTTCATCGGCGCGGCGGACATCTACGTGACGCCGTATTTGAATGAAGCGCAGGTCACCTCGGGGACGCTGGCCTACACCTTCGGTGCGGGGAAAGCCATCATCTCCACGCCCTATTGGCATGCGCAGGAGTTGCTCGCCGGAGAGCGCGGGGTGCTCGTGCCGTTCCGGGATGCGCCGGCGATTGCCGAGGGCGTGAATCATTATCTTTCCAACCCGACGCTGATGACGGCGATGCGCAAACGGGCTTGGAAGGCGGGCCGGGAGATGATCTGGCCGGTGGTCGCGCGGCGTTACATGGAAAGTTTCGAACGGGCGCGGGCAAGCCTGAGCGTGCCGTCCGAGGAGACGGTCGCCGTTCGCACGCTGGAGAATGCGAACTATCCGATGCCGCCGCTGAAGCTCGACCACCTCTTCAAGATGAGCGATCACACCGGGATCTTTCAGCACGCGATTTACAACGTGCCGAACTACCACGAAGGCTACTGCACGGACGACAACGCCCGCGCCTTCATCCTCACCGTGCTGCTCCAGGAAATGAACGGGCCGCAGCCCGAGATCGACCGACTGGCGACGAGTTACCTCGCGTTCCTGTGGTACGCCTTCGATGCCAACACCTCCCGGTTCCGCAACTTCATGAATCATCACCGCGAGTGGATCGAGCGCGCGGGCTCGGAGGACAGCCATGCGCGGGCGCTCTGGGCGGTGGGCACGGCGCTCGGGCGTTCGCAGGATCCAGGGCATCGCAATCTCTGCGCGCTGCTCTTCCAGCGCGGGCTGCCGCCGGTCGCGCGCTTTAGTTCGCCGCGGGCCTGGGCCTTTGCGCTGCTCGCGATCCACGAATATCTCCGCACGTTTTCCGGCGACCGCGCGGTCAGCCAGATGCGCGATGTGCTCGCCGGTCAACTCGTCGCTTTGTATCAGGCAAACTCCACGCCCGGCTGGCAGTGGTTCGAGCGCAGCGCGACGTACGACAATGCGAAGCTCTCGCACGCGCTGATCCTGAGCGGTCACTGGACTTCCAATGGCGAGATGCTCGACATCGGGCTGAAGTCCCTGCGCTGGCTGCTCGAAGCACAGATCGCGGAAGGCGGACACTTCGCGCCGATCGGCTGTCATGGTTTCTGGCGGCAGGGCGGGGAGCGCGCGCGCTTCGATCAGCAGCCGCTGGAAGCGCACGCCACCATCTCCGCGTGTCTGGAGGCTTACGGCGTGACGGGTGAGATGTATTGGAAACAAGGCGCGCAGCTCTGCTTCGAGTGGTTCCTCGGCCGCAATGATCTCGGCCAGCCGCTCTACGATGAACGCGCCGGCGGTTGTCGCGATGCCCTTTTGCAAGATCACCTGAACCAAAACCAGGGCGCGGAATCGAGCCTCGCCTTCTACCTCTCCCACACCGAAATCACCCGCGCGGCCAACGCGCAGATCCAGATCGTCCAATCATGCGCCGCCTGACCCTTCATCCGACCGGAATCAATCTCCGGCCCAACAACGCCCGGGTGCTCATCCGCCCCTTCATCCCCGGGGACAAGGCGTGTGTCGTCAATATCATCGGCCGCGCGCTCGCCCTCAGCGAAGCGGAGGTCGAGGAACAACTCGTCGCCATCCGGGAAGAATTTGCCACCCGGCATCTCAATCTCCACACGCTTTGGGGCCGGCATTATGACCGGGTGAAAGCGCACGTCTTCAGCGGGCGACCGCTCTCCGAGGCCCGCCAGCTCTACATCGGCGCGCTCTTCTCCGGCGAATACGCACTCGAGGCTGCGGCGCTTTTCAATCCCTCGATCGTGCCGCATCCGGAGCAGGGCGAGCTCGCCGAGGGCGAACTGCGCTTCATCCTCAGCCTCCGCGCGACCGGGGAAGGCCACATCTCGTCTATCGAATTCCGGACCGGCATCATCCACGCGGACTACTCGATCACGCTCGAAAATCCCTCGCGCTTCGTGACTGCGCCGCAGCTCAATCCGAACCCGACCTACCTCGAGTCGATTTTCCTCCACAAGCTGATGGAAATGGGATTCGAGAACGACTGGTCCAGCGCGGTGATGACTTCGCTCGGCGATCGGTTCACGCTCAGCGAACTCGAGGCCGCGATGCGCCGCGCTGCCCAGGGTTCCGGGCCTTTGCCGCGCGAAGTGCAGCGGACCAGCGAGTGCGTGCGCTGGCTGGCGGAGTCGAATTACGAGGTCCACTTCGATCCCTCGGTCGCGGTCTCGGAGCGGATCATTTTCCCCGTCTCCTCGAATGAGAGCAACGGCATGGAAGACGCGCGCTTCGTCCGCTTCACCGAGGACGACGGTCGCGTGCGCTACTACGCGACCTACACCGCCTACAACGGCCGGGTGATCCTGCCGCAGTTGCTCGAGACCGACGATTTCCTGAACTTCCGCTCCGTCACGCTCAATGGCCGCGCGGTGCAGAACAAAGGCATGGCCTTGTTCCCGCGCCGCATCGATGGGCGCTTCGCGATGATCTCGCGGCAGGACGACGAGAACCTCTTCCTGATGTTTTCCGACAACCCGCACTTCTGGAGCGAGCCGCAGATCCTCCGTCGCCCGAAGCAGGCGTGGGAGGCGGTGAAGATCGGCAACTGCGGCTCGCCGATCGAGACGGAAGCCGGCTGGCTGGTCATCACCCACGGCGTCGGACCGATGCGCAAATACTCCCTCGGGGCGCTGCTCCTCGACCTGCACGATCCGACCAAAGTCATCGCCGAGTTGACCGCTCCCCTGATCAGCCCCGACGGCCCGGACCGCGAGGGTTACGTGCCGAACGTCGTCTATACCTGCGGCGCCTTCATCCACCGCGAGCGGCTGATCCTGCCCTATGGACTGAGCGATACGGCCACGACGATCGTGACCATCCCGCTCGATGAGCTCCTCGCCGCGCTCACCCCGTGCTCCTGACGCGGCCTTTTAAGCCGGGCTGGACTCGGTCGCGCGGGCGCCGGTGAGTTCGCCGACGAGGCGCTTCAGCTCCGCGACCTCCTGTTCGAGGGTCTTGATCTTCGCGACCGTCTTCGGCAGGCGGTGGTAGTGGGCGACCAGCTCGCGCGCTTCCTTCATCGGCACGCCGAACATCCCCATCAGCGTCTGGCCGCCGGCGGTGTCCTTGCTCACCCCACTCTTCGCCGCGACCACGACTTGGTCGCCGATCTCCACGTGGCCGACCACGCCGACCTGGCCGGCGAGGACGACGTATTTGCCCAGCCGCGCGCTGCCCGAGATGCCGGTCTGCGCGATGATCAGGCAATGCGGCCCGATGACCACGTTGTGCGCGATCTGCACGAGGTTATCGATCTTCGTGCCGGTCTGAATCCACGTCCGGCCAAAGCGCGCGCGATCGATCGTCGTGCCTGCGCCCACTTCCACGTCATCGTCGATCTGCACATTGCCGCGGTGCACCACCTTCTCGTGCCGGCCCGCCTCCAGGCGATAGCCGAAGCCGTCGCTCCCGATGATCGTGCCGCTGTGAATCGTCACCCGGGCGCCGAGGATCGTGCGCCGGTAAAGCACCGCGTGCGGATGGATCACACACCCGGCGCCGAGCTGGGAGTCGCGGCCGATGAAGGCGTGCGCGCCGACGCTGCAGTCCGCCCCGATGACCACGCCGGGCTCGATCACCGCGTAGGGATGAATGCACGCCGCCGGGTCGATCGTCGCGCTGGGGTGGACGACCGCCGTGGGGTGAATGCCCGGCGGCGGGCCGACTTCCGGCTTGGCCAGCATCTCCAGGATCGTGCTAAAGGCGGTCGTCGGGCTGGCCACCCGCAGGGTGATGGCGGTCAGCGCCTCCTCGAAGGCCGTCGGCACCAGCACCACGCCCGCGCGGGTTACGCGCACGGCGCGGAGATACTTCGGGTGCTCGAAGAAAGCGATGTCCCCCGCTTGGGCGTCTTCGAGGGAGGCGGCGCCGGTGATCGTCTGGTCGGGGTCGGCGTCGGGCGGGAGAGCGGCGCCGATGGCTTCGGTGATTTCGAGAAGAGTCATGGATAGAGAAGATGACGGCCCAGCGGTGGCGGGCTCTTTCGAACACCTCACGATGGCAGCGGCTGCGACGCGGCCAGCAGGCCGGGCAGTCTTGAACGAAAGGCCGGATGGTCGGCGATGCCGCACCCGGCGTCAATTGCCGCCGTGCCCCCTCGCGAATCCGCCGCCACGCCTCCCCGGGCGGCGCTACTCCTTCAGCTTCTTGATCAGGAAGGCGTCGATGGACGCGTGCCGCACCTCGGGCGCGCCGGGATAGACCAGCTCGCACGCGACGCCCACCGCCCGCAGCTTTTCCTGCAAGGGCACCCCGTAGTTTGCGCTGTGCGTCGGGTCGCGCTGCGGCTGGCCCATGCCCGGCGCGGCGGTGTAGATCAGGTAAATCGGCGGGTCCCCGGCGCTGGCGTGCTCGATCGGCGAGTATTCGCGAATCCAAGGGAGTACCCGCTCCCGGGCGGCGGCGAACTCCGCGAAGCGCGTGTCGCGGCTCTTGATGTCGTGCGGGTCCATGAAGCCGAAGGCGTGGCCGCCGTAGCGGCTGTTCGGCGTCCACTCCACGAGCTGCTGCGGGTCGAGGGAAGTCTGCGCGCCATTGACCGCCGCGCACCAGAGCCGGGTGGATTCGCGGGCCACTGGGTCGCTGCTTTTCGGATCGGCCAGGTCATCGTGCAAGGCGAGCCACAGGCTGCTGCAAGCGCCCGCCGAACCGCCCGACGCCCCGATACGCCGCGGGTCGATGTTCCATTCCCGGGCCTTGCTCCGGACAAATTGCAACGCCCGCGCCGCATCCTCCAGCGGCGCCTTGACCGGCGGCTCGATCCCGGCGAGCTGGGCCTGCCAGGAGTAGCGGTAATTGATCGACACCACGGAGATGCCCGCGGCGAGGTAATGCTTCACGCTCGGGCCGGTTCGGCCGGTCTTGTCGCCCGCCGTCCAGCCGCCCCCGTGGATGAAGAAGAGCAGCGGCGTGGGTTTGTCGGACTCGGCCTTGTAAAAATCGAGCACTTGCCGCTCGTGCGAGCCGTAAGGGACATCGGCCAGCGTCGGCGGCGGACCGGGGATCGGCGTCGCGGGCGCGGGGGTGGCCGCGGGCGGTGGCGGCACGGGATCGGCCGCGCCGAGCGGGGCGACGAAGACGGCCAGCAGGATGGAGGGGAGGAGGAGTCGGGAGGGCAACATGGCAACATAAACACCCCAACGCCCCGCCAGTGGCCAGCCCGGAACGCGGCCTTCTGGGATCCGGGGCCTATCTCTAGGGTGCGACAGCGTTACCCCCGGTATGCGAAAGTCGCATAGTCAGGGTCCTCGTCGCCATAGCCGGGGTCCCGCCGCCGCTCAATTTTCGGTGCGCGCGGTCTCCGGGGCGGCCCCGGCGTGGCGCTGGCGGCGGCGCATCCGCTGCATGCCCAGCAGGCAGGCGACGCCGCCCAGCAGGGTGGCCACGGTGCCGGGTTCGGGCACGACGGCCATGAGCGCGGCGTCGTTGCCGCCGGTGACGGTATTGCCGCCGAAGTCGGCCAGGTAGGTGATCGCGTAGAACTGCCCGCCGAGGTCGAAGGTCGCGCCTTCGCTCAGGTCGGTGGCGGTGCCGTTGAGCGCGGCAAAGGTGCCGTTGAGCGCGCCGGGGCTGTCATTGATGATCAGGTAGAAGAGGTCGCCGAGGCCGGGGGTGTAGCCGGTGCCGGTGAGCAGGCTGAGCTCGAGGTTGGCGCCATTAAATGTCGCGACGCCCGCGGTGCGGACATGATCGGAGACGTCGCCGCCCGCGGTGCCATCGCCGCCGCCGGGGCTGAAGGCGGTGGTGCGGCCGAGCCGGAGCGAGAGCCGGGCGGCGCTATCGGCAAAGGCCAGGGCGCCGGTGTTCAGGGTCGTGCCGGTGCTGTTGCTAGTGGAGGTGGCGCCGGGCCGCAGGATGGCGCCGGTATTGCCCACGGCCGCACCGACGGTGACATCCCCCACGGTTCCGCCGCCGGCGAGAATCGCGGGCGTCGTCAGGTTGGCTGCATCGCCGATCTGGACGGCGCTGCTGGCGGAAAGGGAGCCGCTGACGAGCAGGGTGCCGGAGCGGACGTTCGTATCGCCGGTATAGGTGCTGTCGCCGGAGAGGACGACCGGGCCGGAACCGGTCCCGGTGATGGTCAGGCCAAGGTCCTGGCCGGCATCGCCGATCGCGCCGGAGAAGGTGGTCGCGGAACTGGAGTCCTGGCGCAGGGTGCGATCGCCGCCCGCGAGCGTGACTGGACCGGTGAAGGTGAGGCTTTCACCCCCGCTGATAATGCGGGTATCGGCGGCGAAAGAGAGGACATTGCCGATGGTGACGGCGGTGCTGGAGGTGGCCCGCAGGGCGCTGCCGCCGAGGATGACCGTGCCGGTGCCGAAGGGGCCGCTGGTCGGGGCGCCCGCCGGACCTTGGGAGCTGGTCTGTGGGATGACGGTGCCGACGCTGAGCAGGGTGGGGCCGGAGTAGGTGTTCTGCTGGGTGGCGAGGACGAGCGTGCCGGTGCCGTAGTAGCTGACGCCCGCGGTGCCGGTGATGAAGGAGCGGATGTAGTTCAGGCCGCCGGAGTTGATCGTGACGAGGCCTTCGCGGTTGCCAAAGGCGAGGGTGCCACCATTGATGCCGAGGTCGATGCCGGCGGAGAGAAGGATCGCGCCGCTGTCCACGGTGAGGGTCTGGCCGGAGGCGATATTGACCGAGCCGCCCTCGAGGATGAGGGAGTTGACGGTGACGCTGGAGGCGACTCCGGTGGTGGCGGTGAGGCGGATGTTATCCCCGGCGATGAAGGCGTTCTGGGTGAACTCGTCGGTCAAATTGAGCGGGCGCAGGCCGGTGCCGGGGTCGTAGGTGACGAAGGTATTGGCGGTGGTGCTGGCCGTGCCGAGGCCGCCCGGCGCGGGATCGACCGCCCCGAGCAGGAAGGGGACGATCCGGGTGTTGCGCACGCCAGCATTGATCCCGGTGGGCAGGGCGGCAGTGGTGCCGATCAGCGTCGGGGCGGTATCGAGGAGGATGCGGGCGACGCTGGCCGTGCTGGTGGAGTCGCGGCCGAGGTTGACGCCATTGACGAGGGCGCTGCCGCCGTTGGCCGGGCGGGTGAAACCGGCCGCAGAAAGGGTGGCGACATTGGTGCCGCCGAAGGAGGTGGTGATCCGCGAAAGGCCGATGCCGAGGAAGAGATCGCCGACCTGCTCACTGGAATCGGTGGCAGCCAACTCGGAGCCGCTGAGGACGAAGGCGCCGCCGCGCAGGTTCACCGTGGCGGTGTCGAAGAGGCGGTCGGTGCTGTTGTTGGCAGTGCCGCGGTTGTTCAGGTCGAGGGCGCCGCCGTTGAGGATGAGCTCGGTGGAGTCGAGGGCGGCGGTGCTGCCGAAGCTGTTCACCGAGCCGCCGATCTGCAGGACGCCGGCATTGACCGTGGTGCTGCCGCTGTAGGTGTTGTTCCCCGCGAGGATCTGGCGATA
>JBBQIZ010000124.1:0-13515 GCA_038325425.1 Chthoniobacterales bacterium | reverse complement strand
AGCAAACCACGCGCCGTCTTCCGCGACCAGCACGAGATCACCGCTGCGCGTGTGCGCGATGCCGCGGGCCTCCTGCGCCGCACGGTCGAGCACTTCGGCGACTCCGGGAAGCGCTTGCAGACAGGCTTTGGCGTCGCTGATCGCCGTGGCGTTGCGGCCATGGACGTGCGCAATTTGATGATCGACGACGGCGAACGCCGGGCTGGTGAAAAAGTCGGTGTAAGCCATCCGACGAATGTCGCGCACTTTGAAAAGCCCGGCTTCGCGCAGCGCCCGGTTCGGGAAGACGGCGCCGCGTTTGACCGACTCGATGGCGTAATCGCCGACGAAGATCCAGTCGTAGCCGTTCTTCGCACAGGCTGCTTTCAACCGGGTAAGATAGCCGAGCAGGAGGTCGAGCGCCTTGCGCGCCTGCTCACTATCGGGGCCGTGGCGCTGCAGATCGTAGTCGAGATGGGGGATATAGGTGCAGAGCAGATCGGGCGCGAGGTCGGGCATGCCCATCGTGGCGATGACGGCATCGACGATCCAGTCGCTCGATTTGTGATTGGCCAGCGGGCCCCAGTAATTCATGAGGTTGAACGGGCGGCCGATGGCTTCGTTCAGCCGCGTCTCGAGCGCCGCGGGTTGGGTGTAGCAGGCCTGGATCATGCCGCCGCTGTGTTTGTGAATCGGCGCCGGCGTGGCGATTAGATCGACGTCTTCGCCCATGCTCTGCTGCCAGAACATCACCCCGACCTTGCCGCCGCGGGCGCGGAACTTATCCCAGATGCGCGGCCCTTCGCAGAGCGTGGCGCTTTGCTCCCAGAAGAGCACCTTGCGGAGATCCTTGAAAAAGAGGCCATTGGCGACGATGCCGTGGTCGCCCGGTGCGGCGGCGGTGCGGAAGCTGGCCTGCGCGGTGCAGGTCAGCGCGGGCCAGACCGCTTGCGCTGGACGGAACTCGGGCAGGTGTTTGACGAGGTTCCATCCAAGGGCGGCGATATCGACGACGAGGAGTTTTTTCGGGGTGGTCACGCGGGGCGTTTGGGGAAGAGGGACGAATAGAGAAGCACGAAACCGGCAAATGGCCAGCAATCGGCGCAGCCCGCAAAATTTCGCAGGAACTGCGGTCAGCTCGCGTAAAAGCGGCGCGAAACCTGGCGGCTGATCGGCCAGAGCGCGAGCAGGATCACGGCGGCGAGGCTGCCGGCGAAGCTGCGCGAGGCGAGGCACCAGATGGCTTGGAGCGGAAGGAGCAAGCGGATCCACTGACCGATGATGGGCGGGATCGGTGGGGTGAGGGCTTGAGTGAGGCGGCGATCGATTTTCGTCCCGGCATAGACCGTGTAGGCGGAGATGGCGTAGAGGCCGATGTTGAGCGGCCGCAATGGTTGAGAATAGTCGAGGCTGGCGAGAAAGATCGGGATGACGGCGAGAAGCAGGCCGAGGAACGGGAGCGCTCGCGGGAGCTTCGGCGGATCGGGATCGGTTTCGATGCGGGCGAGATGGGTGACGAGGGCGATGTAGAGCGTGAGCCCGCCGGCCGCCAGCCAGACGAGTTCGGGGAATGTCGCGAGATCCCGGTCGGCGGGAAGACCGGCGCAGGCTCCGAGGAGCAGGCTCAGTCCGCGGCAGAGGCCCATGTTGGCCGCGCCCAGGCCGGCGATTTTTTTCGACCAGAGATTATACGTGGCGACGACGCCGAGCAGCAGAAACCCGGCGTAGAGCGGAAGGGGGCCCGCGGCGAGGCAGGCCAGCAAAGCAAGGAGGGCGAGGAGGCCCGCGACCACGCGCACCGCGCGGAGATTCACCGCGCCGCTGGGCAGCGGGCGGTGCGGGCGTTCACGCCGGTCTTCCTCGAGATCCGCGAGGTCGTTGAGCAATAGGCCGTGGGCGTAAAAACAAAGGCTGGCGAAAATCGCGGCGCCGAGGCGCGCGTCGAGTTGCCCGCCGGAGACGAGCAGAAAACCGGCGAGGGGATCACCGGGGACGGTGAAAAGATTCGGGGCGCGCAGGAGTTGGAGCCAGAGTTGGGCGGTGGTCTTTTTGGCGCGCATCGGGGCCGGATTGTGAGCACATCGCGCGAGCCTGTCGAACATCGAGGCACTTTCGCGACGTTTACGGAATTTTTTTCCAAGACATGCGCTGTTGAGTGGGTGTTGTTCTGCAGCCGTCCGAAACCCAGCTCCCCATGAAAATCCCGCTTATTCTCGCCGCGTCCATCTTCACTCCGCTCACGCTCGTGGCCAATTGGCCGCAGTGGCGCGGCCCGGCGGGCAACGGGGTGCTGCCGGACGGGCCGCCGCTCCTCGCCAACTGGCAGGGCGGCGATCTGAAGCAACTGTGGGACAGCGAGGAAATTCCGAGCAACGATGACGGCGGGCTCGGCAGTGTCGTGGTGGCGGATGGGCGCGCGTATCTTTCGGTGGTGTGGCATCGCGATGAGCCGAGTGAGACCCGCCAGATCAATGAGCTCGTGCTCCGCCAGCTCGGGCATCAGAGCACGGGCGGCCTCGGGCCGGAGCTCGTGAAGAAAATGGAGGAGACGCGGCTCGGACTCAGCCCGACCTTGCGCGGCAAAAAGATGGAGGACTTCACGAAGGAGTGGGTCGAGGCGAATTTGGACAAAAAACAGAAGCAGCTTTATTCCGGCTTCGTCAGCAATCGCTTCCGGAAAGGCGCGCTGGCCATGCCGCTCGAGGTGCTCGACCGACTCGACGGACAGAAGCAGCGCGTCTTCGCGAATGACGCGGAGCTGCGCGCCTGGCTCGCGGAGCAGAAATTCGCGGACGGAGTGCAAAAGCAGATTCTCGAAGCGGTGCCGCCGACGCGCCGGGTGGCGGAGGACACCGTGATCTGCCTCGATCTGGTCACCGGCAAGACGCTGTGGAAAACCGCCGCGCCGGGTGAGCCGACTGGTCGCAATTCATCGAGCACGCCGTGTGTGGCCGACGGGAAAATTTTCGCGCTCGGCAGCGTCAATGCCTACGCGCTGGACGCCGTCACCGGGAAGCTGCTTTGGAGCACGCCGCTGCCGCAGAAAGGGACCGGTTCTTCGCCGGCCTTTGCGAACGGCGCGGTCCTGATCAATGCGAAATATTTGCACGCCCTCGACGCTGCGACGGGGGCGATTCGCTGGAAAATGGAGAAGGCGGGCGGGGGAAACTCGTCGCCGGTCGTGTGGACGGCGGAGGGCCGGACGTTTGCCATTTGCCAGGGACGCTCCAGCCTCGATGCGGTGGACGTGAAGACCGGTGAACCTGCATGGAGCGCGCCGGGCGGCGGCGATTCCACCCCGGCCATCGGCGGCGATATTCTCGCCGTGCAAACCCGGAAACCCGAACCCGGCCTCGTGGCTTATCGGCTCAAACCCGGTGGCGTGGAAAAGCTCTGGCTGGCGCCCTACGACGCCCTCCGCACGCAGGCCAGTCCGGTGATGCACAAAGGCTACGTTTTCCTCGCCGACAACGATGTGCAGTTGTGTTTCGACGCGGCCAACGGCAGCCAGCGCTGGACGGCACCGGTGCCCGGCTCGATTTCGTCGCCCGCGCTCGCCGACAACAAGCTCTTCGTGATGATCAACAGCGGCAATAACGTGCAGGTCCTCCGCGCCGATGGCAGCGAGCGGGTGGAACTCGGCAAGGCAAACGTCAAGGGCGCGTGGGTGCCGTCGCCGACGGTCGCCGAGGGGAAACTCTTTGTGCGGCTGAAGGATCGGGTGCGCTGTTTCAGCCTGATCGATTAAACGGAGGCGCTCAGCCGCTAGCCGGCCAGCGCCTGAGGCACGCGCGCCGCAAGGTTGTCCACGACGACGTTGTTTTCGTGCGGCGGCGCGGCCTCGCCGCGGACCGAACTGTCGTAACGCAGCGGAGTAGGAAGGACGAAGCGTTCCACGAATCCGAACGGAAACCGGTAGTGCGGATCGGCGTGGACCCAGAGATGATACTGGTTGGCGGTATCAACCAGACGGGATTCGGCGGGAAACAGTTCGACGGCCTCGAAGTCCGGCCCGACCAGTTCATTCTTGATCCGCTGAAAGTCGCGCCACTCCTTGCAAGACTGGCCGTCGAGGCGGCGAATATCCAAATGCACGAACGGCGGGTGGTTGGCGATCTCCACGCGGTAAACGTCGTTTTGATACACCTGCAGCGAAGTCATCCGCTGAATCGCGTGCTCGATGTAGTGCATCTTTTCATAGGGCGAGGGGAGGCGGCCGCCGAAGAAGCTGCGGAAGAATTCCGCCGGCTGCGCGAGGAGCACATCCCGATACATTTGGCACTCCGCCACGTTGCGGATGACTTGCGTGAAAGGCGTCATGGCCGTCCTCCTTCGGCGAGAACTCCGTATTCGAACCAAAGCGGGGCGTGGAGATTAGGGATGGCGGAAAGTTGGGGCAGGGCATTCATGGGTTGTGGAATGCCTTCATTCAACGGCGTTGGCGCCTGGCCGGCAAAAGTCTTGGCGTGTGGAGTCCAGCGTCTCCCGGGCGTCCTGTCCTCCGCTACGGCCGAGTGGTATCCGCGACCGAAGAGCGATCGCGCGTTTTGCGTGACACGGACGGCGTTTTTCCCCGCCTCACCCCGCTTTGCTCGCGGCGCGGCTGCGCCGGCCTCAGCCCTCGATCGTATTGATCTCCACCGGCTCGACTTTGATCCCGAGCTCTTCCAGCCAGGCGATCGCATTTTTGATCTCGGTCCGCTCACCCTCGATCGAAAGCGAGACCAGTCCGATCTCGTCGGTCACACTGGCTTGGCGGACATTGGTCACGACTTCGAACTTGCGCCCCAACTCCCAGAGCACCGGGCGGGTGATGAGTTTCGTCGGGAACATGAGCCAGAGGCGTTGTTTATCGGCGGCCATGAGAAGAGGGGATGGAGGGGTGGGCGTTGATGTTTGACCGAAAGGGTGGAGCAATCACCCGACGGGAGGAAGTTGTCGCCAATCTCAGCGATCAACCGCCTTCTAGCCACCGGCGATGGCCGGGACGATGCTGATTTCGTCGGTCGCTTTCACCGGAGTGGCGTTCTCTTCCAGAAAGCGGATGTCCTCGTCGTTGACGAAGATATTAACGAAACGGCGGACATTGCCGGCGTCGTCGCAGATGCGTTCCTTCAGACCGGGAAAGGCGGCGTCGAGACTGGCGATGACTTCGGAGATGGTGGCGCCGCCAGCGTCCACGACTTCGAGTTCGTTGGTCAGCTTGCGGAGGGGTGTGGGGATGCGGACAGAGGGCATGGGAATGGGTGGCTGCGATGGAGGATTGCGGGATTGGTTGGGGAATAAACCGTCAGGCGACGGCGGCGTCTTTGTCGTAGATCTGTTCTTCGAACTCGCGGAGGCTGGGCCTGATCAGGCGGGGTTCGCCGCACTTGCCAATGATCGCTTCCTGGGTCTTCAGGCCGTGGCCGGTGATGCACAGGACGGCGCTCTGATCGCGGGGGATGGCCCCGCTGGCGAGGAGCTTTTTGGCGCAGGCGACCGTCACGCCGCCGGCGGTTTCGGCGAAGATCCCTTCGGATTCTGCAAGAAGCTTGATCCCTTCGACGACTTCGTCATCGGTCACATCTTCGGCGCTGCCGCCGGTCTGTTTCATTGCGTGAATGGCATAGTAACCATCTGCGGGAGTTCCGATTGCGAGTGATTTTACGATGGTGTCCGGTTTAGAAACCGGCTTCACGATGTCGGTCCCGCGCTTCATTGCGTGAGCGATCGGGGCGCAACCGGTGGCCTGCGCTCCATAGACGGCGAAGGGCGCGGCGTCCACCAGACCGAGCTTCGTGAACTCGCTGTACGCCTTGTGGATCTTGGTGAGCAGCGAGCCGGAAGCCATCGGGATGACGGTGTGCTGTGGGATGCGCCAGCCGAGTTGTTCCATGATCTCGAAGCCCATCGACTTCGATCCTTCGGCGTAATACGGGCGGAGGTTCACATTGACAAAACCCCAGCCGTATTTGCCGGCGATCTCGGAGCAGAGCCGGTTGACCTGATCGTAGGCGCCTTGGATGGCGACCACGTTGGTGCCATAGACGAGCGAACCGAGGACTTTGCCTTGCTCGAGATCCGCGGGGATGAGGACGTAGCTTTTCAGGCCGGCGCTGGCGGCGTTGGCGGCGACGCTGTTCGCGAGGTTGCCGGTGGAGGCGCAGGCGACGGTCTTGAAGCCGAGCTCGCGGGCGCGGCTGAGGGCGACGGAGACGACGCGGTCCTTAAAGGAAAGCGTGGGGTAATTGACGGTGTCGTTCTTGACGTAAAGCTCGCGGATGCCGAGGGCCTTGGCCAGGCGGTCGGCCTTCACTAGCGGGGTAAAGCCAACCTGCTGGCCGACGGTGGGCTCACCATCGATCGGGAGCAATTCCCGGTAACGCCACATGGACTGCGGGCGCGATTCGATGGCCTTGCGGGTCAGCACGGATTTGATCGCGTCGTAGTCGTAAGCCGCTTCGAGCGGGCCGAAATCGAAGTCGCAAACGTGGATGGCCTGCTTGGGATAGAGGCGGCCGCATTCGCGGCATTTGAGGCTGGTGAAGTAGGGCGATGGTTTGTCCATAAGCGGCTTCCTCCATCAAGGATCGAGTGGCGACGAGGCGAGACTCCGGGCGGGTCGTGGTTTGGAATCTCTTCTCATCTTTTCCTCGGACGCTTGCGCATCCTCGGCTGGATTTGGCACCTGGTCCTCGACGCTTGCGCATCGAGCGGTTGCCGTGACTTCAACGGGCCAGTCCCTCGGTCACTCTTGATGAAAGTGGGCGGAAGCTAGGGACCACCCCGCCAATCGTCAACCGATTTTTCCGGTCGCGCCGTGTCCTAAAACAGCAGTGGCGATTGCGGTGAGCGAGCTCGCTCTGGGCTTAATCCGCGAGCGTCCAGACGCGCAGCGGGTGTTCCACGCCTTTGACGCGCTGTGGCGGCAGCTCCTCAAGCGGCGCCGCTTTCTGCAGGGCCATACGGGTGGTGTCGCTGAGGACGATGGTTTTCCCGACGGCTTTGGTCAGGCTTTCGATCCGTGAGGCGAGGTTGACGGTGTTGCCGATGGCGGTGAATTCCAGCCGCTCGGGCGAACCGATGCTGCCGACGATCGCCGGGCCGGTGTTCAGGCCGATGCCGATGGCGAGCGTCTCTTCGCCGCGCGCGGCGAGCTGCGCGTTGAGGTCGCGGAGCCCGCTGATCATGGCTTGTGCGGCATGCAGTGCATCGTCCGCGTGGCCGTCGGAGACGGCTCCGGCCCCGAAGAGCGCCATGAAGCCGTCGCCGAGGAATTTGTTGATCATGCCGCTGTGGTGTTCCTCGACGACGTGGACCATCACGCGCAGAAATTCGTTGAGCACGGTGACGATCTTTTCCGGCGAGCCTTCGGCCGCCCGCGCGGTGAACGAGCGGATGTCCACGAACATCACCGTGATCTCTTGAATCGTGCCGCTGAGGCCCGGATCGCGCGCGAGGATTTGCTCCGCGGCTTTGCGGCCGACATGCAAACCGAAGGTCTGCCGCAGGCGCTCCTTGTCGCGCAGTTCCGCGACCATGCGGTTGAATTCGCCGATGAGCGAACCGAACTCGTCGGCCCGCTTGATGGGCACATGCACATCGAGCCGGCCTTCGGCCACGGCTTGCGCGGCGCGGCGGAGATGATCCACGGGCTCGGCGACGAGCCGGCTGATCAGGACTGCCGAGCACAGCCCGAACGCGATCCCGATGGTGCCGACAAACGCGGCGAACCAGACGGGATGCCCGGCGGGCGAAGGCGGCGCGAAGTCGAGCATGAGCAACGACCCGATCGGGCACAGGCCGGCCGAGATCGCCCACATCAGCCCGCGGCCGCGCAGCGAGAGTGGATAGATGCGCTTCATCTGGTCGGGTCGCGCGTCGCGGAAAAAGAGCGGGAAGAGGCCCCAATGGCTGGCGAGTTCGATGAGGAAAAAACTTTGCGTGACCGAGATGAACGCGGAGACGAGGAACGAGATCGGCAGATGCCAGAGCAGCGGGAGGCTGAGCGGTTGCCCGACGCTGAGCAGCGCGCCGAGGAAAACCGGAATACACAGCAGCCACGCGACGCCGGAGACGCAGGCGCCAAACCATGGCAGATGCACCACGCGGCGGCGGGCGTCATCGAGGCGTTGCGGATCGACCGTGTGCTCGGCGAGCAGTTCGCGAAATGGTCCGCGCAGCGAGAAGACCAGCCAGAGCCAGACCGCGATGGCCACGGGATACACGACGAGGTTGTAGGCGACGACGGTTTCGAGAAAGCGCTCGCGCAGCGCGGCGGTGCCGAGCAGCGGATTGACGATGATCGCGTTGTACCAAATGTTAAACGCGCTCCCGAGGATCTGCGGGATGACGGGCGCGAGTGCGGTGACGAGGAGCCCGCGCCGGACCGGCGTGAAGGGCGGATTCAGCGCAAGGTCCACGGAGAAAAATAATCCAGCAGGATGAGTTTGCCGGGCAATTGCTCGTGCTCCCACGTGCGCAGGACTGCGGGGAAATCGGTCAGCTTTCCGAAGGTGAAACCGCGGTCCAGCGGCTGGAAGAAATCGTCCTGATGACTCGGCAGCGTGAAGCGCGGCTGGAGGCGGCGCACCGCGGGCGCGAAGTGTCGCCGCGCATCCGGCAGCGCTACGCCGAGGATCGCGAGATCGACCTTCAACTCCGGCGGCAGCGTGCCCGGCACCCCGCCGGATTCGATGTAAATGCGCTGGCCTGCGGCTTCGATGAGGAACGCCAGCGGTTCGCCGAGCACCCAGTCCTTGGGCCGCAACGGCGGCGCGCCTGGCGTCGTTCGTTCACCCGGCATCGGCACGGAGCCGAAGAGGCGGTCGTGCTCGGCCGCGAAGACGCGGATCGTCCACGGCCCGATGCGGCGCACGTCGCCGCCTTGCACCGGCCGGCATTGCGCGGCGGGGAGGCCGAGCGCGCGCGCCTGATTCACGGCCGTCGGCCCTGCGACCAAGCGCGCGCCGGTGCGCCGCATGATCGGTGGGACATCGAGCAAGTGATCGATGTGCGCGTGCGTGACCAGCACGGCATCCACGCGTTTGCGCACATGCGTGAGCCCTTGGCGGAGACGAAATTCATCCGGCTCGACGCGCTGATTGAAAGCGACCGCGCACAATCCCACGCGACTGAAATACGGATCGACAAGCAGCGCATGTCCGCCCGTTTCAAACTGATAGCCGGCCACGCCGAGATAGGTGACGCGGATGCCGCCCCGCGCTCGCGCTTCATCCGCGACGACGTAGCGGGCATACTCGTCGAGGCCGCCGAGGGCGCAGCATTTCGAGAGCAGCAGCAAAGCGAAGAGCACCGTCTTCATGAACGCCGATCATGCTGCCCGGCGCCCGAAGGCGGGAAGAACAAAGCGGCGCGTTCGCGCGGGCGCGGCGGCTCAGGGCTTCGTGCGGATGCAGTAGAGCGCCTGGTGCGTGCGGATGAAGAGTTCGCCGTTGCTCGGGACGATCGAGGAATTGCTGCGTTCGCCAAGCGAGTTCGTGGCGATGAGTTCGAACTTCGGGCTCGCCTTAAAGATGAAGCAATCGCCGCCCTGCGTGATCGTGTAACAGCGGTCGCCCGCGAGCAGCACGCTGCTCCAGTTTTGGCCCGACTTGCCTGCGCCTTGCAGGCGTTCGGTCCACACGGGCGTACCCGTCTTGAGGTCGAGGCACATCGCGGTGCCGGGGTCGTTGTGAATGTAGATGTGGCCTTCGTGGATCACGCCCGAGCCGATCCGCTGCGGCGACCGCGGGTGGTGCCATGCGCGGCGCGAGTCGGTGATGTCGCCGCTGCCACCGGGACGCACCGCGATCATCGATCCGCCGAAACCGCCCATCGCGACGACCAGCCCCTCGCCGTAAATCGGCGAAGTATAGACGAGCGGATTCAGGCCCGCGCAGGTCCAGAGCTCCGCGCCCGTCTGCAGATTGTAAGCCGCGAGCCGGCGCGGCCAACTCATGAGCAGTTGATCCTTGCCCTCGACCGGCGCGATCACCGGCGTGGTCCACGAACCGATGAAGGTCGGGTTCGGCGTCTTGCCGCTGGCCGCCGGCGGCTGCGGTTTTCCGTAGTCGCTCGGCTCCTCCGTTTTCCAAACGGTCTGCCCGGTCTTTTTGTTCACCGCGAGCAGGTAGGTCGTCGCGCCTGGGCCGAAATGCAGGAAACACAGATCGCCGTGAATAACCGGCGAAGTCGCACCGCCCCAGATGTGGATCTGCCGGCCGAGATCAGTGCGCCGCCACAGTTCCTTGCCGGCGAAGTCGTAGCAAAACAGCCCATCGGAGGCGAAGGAGGCGATCACGCGATCGCCGTCGGTCACGGGTGAGGCGGAGCAATAGGGATTGGTCGCGTGCGTGGGTTCCTTGTCACCGGCGGTCACGCCGGACTGCCACAGCAGCCTGCCGTCCGCGCGATCGAAACACATCAGCGTGCGGCGTTCCCCGACCGCTTGGGTGAGGAAGACACGGTCATTCCAGACGATCGGCGTGGAGTTGCCGGGCTCGGGCAAGGCGACGCGCCATTTCACGTTCTCGGTCTTGCTCCATTTTTCGGGGAGATCTTTTTCCTCGGAGATGCCGGTGCCGAGTGGGCCGCGCCAGGCGGGCCAGTTGGCGGCGTGAGTAGTGGCAAGAAGAGTCGCCAGCGCGGCGGCGACGCGCAGAAGTTTCGAGCAGTTCATGGGGAGTTAGTCGTTGAGGAGGGGAGTCGTGCCTGTACGCGCGGGAATGACGAGAGTTTTCAGAGCGGCGAGATCGGCGCCGAGGTGAGTGGGGGCAGGCAATTCGGCGGGCCACTCGCGCCACTGCGAACCGGCTTCGCTGGCGGTGTGTTTTTGAAAATCGGCAAAAGTCTGCGGCGTAAAAATGGTCTGGTCGAAGCGCAGCGTGCGCACCGAGTAAAGATTGTTCCGACCGCGCCAGCGCACGTCTTTGCCGAGGAACATCTCCGGCGGCGGATCGCCGACCACGTGGCAGTCTTCCAGCACCACTTCGCCGTTTGCTTGAAAGCTCAGGTTTTCAAAGGTGGTGCGGCGCGCGGTGAGGACGGCGTTCGGTGTTACAAGGACGTGGCCGGAGCTGCCGCTGCGCCGGATGAGCACGTTCTCGAGATTGAGCGAACACGGTCGCTCCATTTTCTCGCGACCGGTGACGACGAGTGCCCGCGAGGCTGAAGATAGAACGACGGCGTTGCTCACCGAGTAGCGGCCCGTGTCGAGGAAGTAGAGATCGTGGCCGAGGCAGTCTTTGATGAAGACGCGGTTGTAGCTCGTCACGCTCGCGCCGGTGTCGCAGATGCCGGTCGAGTTGCCGATCGAGACGAAGCCGTCCACGCGATACTGCGCGGTCTCGTGCGCGCTGATCCCGTCGTCACCGCACTCGATGGCGCGGATGTTTTCGAAGAGCACGTCTTCGCAATTGCCGTGGATGTTGAAGCCGTCGTTGTAAACGTGCGTCGCAGTGAGGTTGCGGATGACGAGGTGCCGGTTGTCACCGCTCATCTGCACGCCTGCGGAGCGCACCGGCGCGGCGATGTTCGCTTCGACCAGCGTCTGGCCGGGTGGAAGCTGGAGATAAAACGCACCGAAGATTTGCCGCGAGTCGGGCAGCTTGCGCGTGTCGTCTTTCACGAAGGTCCATTCGCCGGGCTGCAAATCCTCCGGCTTTTTCAGCGGCGCGCTCGGACCTTTCGAAGTGCGACCCATGTGGTTCATCTTTCCGCCCCACAGGAAAAACCAGCGACCGATGATCGCGTCATCGAGGCGCGGGAGCAGTTGGTCATTCCGGAAAAGGCCCGGTGCGACCTCGGTCCACGCCGCGGGATCAATCGGGTCGCTGCCCTCCAGCGTCGCGCCGTGGCCATCGAGCGTGATCGGTTTTCCCGGTTCGCCGAAGCGTTGGTAAAAAACGGCGGATTCTTTGAAGACGACGGGCGCGAGATGCACGGTGTCGCCGGGCTGCGCGAGCTTCAGCCCGCGCGCGATCGTTTTGACCGGCTTGGTGGCGCCGTCGTTGCTGTCATGACCGAGCGCAGGATCGTCGTGAAAATCGCGGGCGTGGCTGGCGAGCGCGCATAGCAGCAGCGTGAAGGCGATCCGCAACATCATGGCGCGAGGCTCCGCAACAGCGCATGCACCTGACCGACGATGCGCTCCTCAATGCTCGGCGCCCACGGGCCGGGCAGCGTGCTGTAACGCATCGAATCGCGGCCTTCGTAACCCCCTTCCTCCAGCACGCGACGGCTCGGGATATAAGCCATCACGTCGTTGCAATATCCTGCGACCCAGAGCGGCGTGCTGGTCAATTCACGTTTCAGGCGGAGCGAATAATCGACGACGGTTTCGCCCGGCAACCCGACGAACGTCAGGCTATCGCCAAACTGCACGACCTGGACAGGAGCGGCGTAGCTGGTCGGCAGCATCTCGCCGCGGTCCATGCGGTCGAGCAGCCGCCGCGCGTGGCTGGCGATATATTTGTCGCCGCCTTGGGTGCGGGCTTCTAGTTCGGCGCGTGGCGGCAGCGGCGCGAAATCGATGGCGACATCGGCGAGCGCGGCGCGCAGCGGACCGGCAACGGTTTTGGGCGGTGTGGTCAGTGCGGCTTCCACGGCGGTGGCGAGGGTGCGACCGTGATATTGCGCGAGTTCGATCCGTCCGCGCGGGTAGGGATTCTGATCGCCGCCGCAACCGTTCATGAAGAGGGCAATCGTCCCGGGATTGCCGGCCTCGAGATATTCCTGCGCATAACCCGCGTAGTCGCCGCACCATTGATAAAAGGAGAGCGTGGTGTTGTGGCAGGCGTAGCCGAAGAGCACGGCGCGCAGTTTTCCCGCGCCATCGGCGACGCGCAGCACCGGCACATCATGATCCACCGGCCCATCCGGATACGGCGAATTGCGGAAGGTGTTTTCGACCGGCAGGCGGCGGTTCATGGCGAAACCGCAGCGGGCGTGATGATAGCTGAGTTGCGCGGGCGCGAGCTGCGCGAGCGCCTCGCCGATCAGCTTGGACACGGTGTCTTCGAGGAACGTTCCGTAGGCTTCCGCCAGCTCTGAGCGGCCAAATTCCGCGAAGATGCCGGGCTTGTTGGCCACGCGAAATTCCGGTCCGCAGTGGGTGTGCGAGGCATTGATCAGCAAGCCTTCCGGCGGCAGCGCATGCGCGGCGTTTACTCGTTTTTCCAACGCGGTGCGCAGCGTCCGTGGCACGCCGATCAAGTCGAGCGTGACGAAGACGAAACGTTTGCCCTGCGCGTCTTCGAGCGCCAGGGCCTTGGCGAACAGCTCTTGCGCGGTGCCTTCCGCCGGCTTGTTGCGCGAAGCGTAGCCGGCCATCCACAACGGCTCCTTCGGCGTGATGACCGCCTTCGCCGCACCCGCTTTCCAAGTCGTCTCGGCGGCGTGCAGCGTGCAGGCGGCGACGAGGAAGAGAAAGGCGAAGAGTTTCATAGGGGGAGAGTGCGCCTAGGGTGCCGTGGTCGCGGTCGCGTCCATCGGTTGGCGGATTTGCACGCGCTTTTTGTCCCAGCCGAGCGCATTGGCCGTGTCAATGGTGTA
>JBBQIZ010000123.1:0-13534 GCA_038325425.1 Chthoniobacterales bacterium | reverse complement strand
GCGATCGTGACTTCGGCGATGTTGCGCACCTGCGCGGTGAGGTTCGACGCCATCGAGTTCACGTTGTCCGTCAGATCCTTCCAGGTGCCGGCCACGCCCGACACCTGCGCCTGCCCGCCGAGGTTGCCTTCCGTGCCGACTTCGCGGGCCACGCGGCTCACTTCCGAGGCGAAGCCGTTGAGCTGATCGACCATCGTATTGACGGTGTTTTTCAGCTCGAGGATTTCACCCTGCACATCGACCGTGATCTTGCGCGAGAGGTCGCCGCGCGCGATGGCCGTCGCGACGTCCGCGATGTTGCGCACCTGACCCGTGAGATTCGAGGCCATCGAGTTCACGTTGTCCGTCAGATCCTTCCAGGTGCCAGCAACGCCCGGCACTTGCGCCTGGCCGCCGAGCTTGCCTTCGGTGCCGACTTCGCGCGCCACGCGCGTCACTTCCGCGGCGAAGGAGCGGAGCTGATCGACCATGGTGTTGATCGTCTCCTTGAGCTGCAAAATCTCCCCGCGCACATCGACGGTGATTTTCTTCGATAAATCCCCGCTCGCGACCGCGATCGTCACCTCCGCAATATTGCGCACCTGCGAGGTCAGGTTCGACGCCATCGAATTCACATTGTCGGTCAAATCTTTCCACGTCCCGGCGACCCCGGAGACCTGTGCCTGGCCGCCGAGCTTGCCTTCCGTGCCGACCTCGCGGGCCACGCGGCTGACCTCCGAGGCGAACGCATTGAGCTGATCGACGAGCGTGTTGATGGTGTTTTTCAACTCCAGGATTTCGCCCTGCACATCGACCGTGATTTTGCGGGAAAGGTCGCCGCGCGCGACCGCGGTAGTGACCTCGGCGATGTTGCGCACCTGTGCGGTGAGGCTGTTCGCCATTGAGTTCACGTTGTCCGTTAAATCCTTCCACGTGCCGCCGACGTCCGGCACCTGCGCCTGCCCGCCGAGCTTGCCTTCCGTGCCGACCTCGCGCGCCACGCGGCTGACTTCGGACGCGAAGGCGTTGAGCTGATCGACCATCGTGTTCATGGTCTCCTTGAGCTGCAAAATTTCGCCCTGCACATCGACCGTGATTTTGCGCGAAAGATCACCCTTCGCGATGGCCGTGGCCACGTCGGCGATGTTGCGCACCTGCGCCGTGAGGTTCGACGCCATCGAGTTCACGTTGTCCGTCAAATCCTTCCACGTTCCGGCAACGCCGCGCACCTGCGCCTGGCCACCGAGCTTGCCTTCCGATCCGACTTCGCGCGCCACGCGCGTGACCTCAGAGGCGAAGCCGTTGAGCTGATCGACCATCGTGTTCAGCGTGTTCTTCAGCTCCAGAATTTCACCCTTCACATCCACCGTGATTTTCTTGGAAAGGTCGCCGTTCGCCACCGCGGTGGCCACGTCGGCGATATTGCGCACCTGCGCCGTCAGGTTCGACGCCATGGAATTCACGTTGTCGGTCAGATCCTTCCACGTACCCGCCACGCCGCCGACTTCGGCCTGCCCGCCGAGCTTGCCTTCGGTGCCGACCTCGCGCGCCACGCGGCTCACTTCCGACGCGAACGCGTTCAGCCGATCGACCATCGTATTGACGGTGTTTTTCAGTTCCAGAATCTCGCCCTTCACATCGACGGTGATCTTCTTGGAAAGATCGCCGCTCGCGATCGCTGTGGCCACGTCCGCAATGTTGCGCACCTGGTCGGTCAGGTTGTTCGCCATGAAGTTCACGTTGTCCGTCAAATCCTTCCACGTGCCAGCGACACCCTGCACTTCGGCCTGACCGCCCAGTTTGCCTTCGGTGCCGACTTCGCGCGCCACGCGGCTGACTTCGGATGCGAACGCGTTGAGCTGATCGACCATCGTGTTGAGCGTGTTTTTCAACTCCTGAATTTCGCCCTTCACTTCCACCGTGATCTTTGAGGAAAGGTCGCCCTTCGCGATGGCCGTGGCCACGTCGGCGATGTTGCGCACCTGCGCCGTGAGGTTCGACGCCATCGAGTTCACGTTATCGGTCAAATCCTTCCACGTCCCACCGACGCCGGGCACGATCGCCTGCCCGCCCAGCTTGCCTTCGGAGCCGACTTCGCGCGCTACGCGTGTGACCTCGGAGGCGAAGCCGTTGAGCTGATCGACCATCGTGTTGATCGTGTTCTTCAGCTCCAGGATTTCGCCCTTCACGTCCACCGTGATCTTCTTGGAAAGATCGCCGCTCGCAACCGCCGTCGTCACGTCTGCGATGTTGCGGACCTGCCCGGTGAGATTCGACGCCATCGAGTTCACCGAGTCTGTCAAATCCTTCCAAGTCCCCGCCACCCCTTGCACCTCCGCCTGCCCGCCCAGTTTACCTTCGGTGCCGACTTCGCGGGCGACCCGCGTCACTTCCGAAGAGAAGGCGTTGAGCTGATCGACCATCGTGTTGATCGTCTCCTTCAGCTCCAGAATCTCGCCCTTCACATCCACGGTGATCTTGCGCGAAAGATCGCCGCGCGCGACCGCCGTCGTCACCGCCGCGATGTTGCGGACCTGCGCCGTGAGATTCGAGGCCATCGCGTTCACCGAATCGGTCAGATCCTTCCAAGTGCCCGCCACGCCGGGCACCACCGCCTGCCCGCCGAGCCGGCCTTCGGTGCCCACTTCGCGCGCCACGCGCGTCACTTCCGAGGCAAAGGAGCGCAACTGATCGACCATCGTGTTGATCGCCTCCTTGAGCTGCAAAATCTCCCCGCGCACATCGACCGTGATTTTTTTGGAAAGATCGCCCGCGGCGACCGCGATCGTCACATCCACGATGTTGCGGACCTGCGCCGTGAGGTTGCCGGCCATCTGGTTGACGCTCTCGGTCAGATCTTTCCACACCCCGGACACGCCTTTCACCTGCGCCTGGCCACCCAGCTTGCCTTCGGTGCCGACCTCGCGGGCGACGCGCGTGACTTCGGAAGTGAAGACCGAAAGCTGGTCGATCATTCGATTGACCAATTTCGCGGAGTGCAGGAACTCGCCCTCGAGCGGGCTGCCATCGACCTCGAGCGCCATCGATTGCCCGAGGTCGCCCTTCGCGACCGCGCCGATCGTCCGCGTCACCTCCGTGGTCGGCCGCACCAGATCATCCATCAGCGTATTCAGCGCTTCCACTTCCCGAGCCCAGCCGCCGACCATGCCGGTGACCGCCATGCGCTCCCGCAACCGCCCCGCTTTACCGACCACGCGGGAGACTCGCGCGGTTTCTTCGGCCCGCCGTTGACTCATCGCGAGCACGTCGTTGAAGGCATCCGCGATTTTCCCCTGCAGCCCCGTCCAACCCGCCGGGAGCCGCGCGCCAAATTCGCCGCCCCGAAATTCCAGCAGCGCATGCAAGAGCTCCATTTCCCAATCCTCCCCCTCGTGCGCGGGAGAAAGTGCGCGAGCGACCGGAGAATTTGCTTCGTCGGTCGGGGGGGAATGTCGCTTGGGCATGAGGATAAGTGAGAATGCTTCCCCTGCGTTCGCATCTGCCGTCGCCTCGGGATGTATGCGAAAAGTCCCTCGACCGATCCCATGACGAAAGAATTTCCGCGCATACATCCGGAGAGCCGTTTCTTCACGAACCGCAAGTTGCTCCTTCGCTCGCCGACCAGGCGAGGTACCTGCTTTTTCGTTTTGCGCCTCCACCTTAAAAGTGCCCGCTGAAGATTTTACGCCCGCCCTCCGCCATTTCATTTCCTGTTACGTTCGCTCCGTCGAACAACTGGAAATTCTGCTGCTGCTCAGACAACAGCCGGACCGGGTTTGGTCCGTGCAGGCGGTTTACGACGTCATCCTCAGCACCACCTCATCCATTGAGCGATGGCTGACGGAGTTGACCCGGTCGGGCTTCGTCTGCGAAGAGCAACCCCTCGCCTACCGCTACTCGGCCACCGGGGAACCTGCGGAACAAATTGCCGCGCTCGCGCATTTTTACAAAACCACTCCGGTGCAGGTGATCGAAGCGATTTACCAACCGAAGGCGGACGCCGCTCAAAGTTTTGCCGACTCGTTTAAGTTGAAGAATCCGAATTCACCGTGATGGGCGCTCTCGTCTACATCCTCTGCGCTGCAACCAGCCTCGTCTGCGCCGTCCTCTTGTGGCGCGGTTATCGTCGCTCCCGCCTGCGCCTGCTTTTCTGGAGTGCCCTCTGTTTCGGCATCATGGCGATTTCCAACGCGCTGCTGATCATGGACCTGACCGTCTTCCCCCACGTTTACCTCCTGCCAATTCGCAGTGGGGTCACGCAAGTAGCTCTGCTCGTCCTCATCTTCGGCCTGATTTTTGAATCCGACTGACATGCTCAACCAATTTCTCGCTGGCGCGGCCTGCACGAGCTTGCTGGTCATCATCCTGTTCTTCCTGCGTTTTTGGAAAAGGACCGGTGACCGTCTCTTCGGCTATTTCGCCGCCGCGTTTGGATTTTTGATGATCGAACGCATTGTCCGCGCTGCGATGGCGATCGAAACCGATTGGGCCCCTTACGTGTATTCGATCCGCCTCATCGCGTTCACTCTCATCCTCGTCGCCATCGTGGACAAAAATCGGCGGACCTGAAAAGCCGCGACGGATCTCCCGTCCGGCAACGAATTGGGAAAGCCACCCGGCCGGAAGGGGAGTGGCGTCTTCGTGCCGGTGATCCGCGGAACTCGGCGGATTGACACACGATTGTAACAAACAAACCCGCGCAAAGCGGAGCGTGCCGCCCGCGATTCTCTGTGCCAGTGGGTTTGCCACAGGATTGTCACAATTAACCACTCGGCTGTTGCGCCGCTTCGGATTACTGCAAACCGGCTGTTTCAATCACCTCAACGCCAGTCTCCATTGCGTTCTCACCTATCTTCCCACCTCCATGCTGGCATTGCCGGCCATGCAGGTGAACTGCGCACATATCTATTGTCTCGCGCCGTATTATTGGGGATTTGTGCGGGGCTGAATGGGGCGGCCTTGGCGGAAACTCAGAGCGGTCAGGCTTTATACATCCGGGAGTACCGGGTGGCTGGCGTCACACTCCTGACCCCCGGCGAAATCGGCGAGACCGTTTATCCCTTCCTTGGACCGGGACGAACGGCGGAGGATGTGGAAAACGCGCGGGCCGCATTGGAGAAGGCCTTTCATGACAAAGGTTTCCAAACGGTTTCCGTGCAGATCCCGCCGCAGCAGGGGCGCGGGGGCGTCGTCACGCTGGAGGCCGTGGAGGCAAAGGTCGGGCGCTTGCGGGTGCGCGGGGCAAAATACTTCCTGCCGAGTGAAATCAAACGTGCGGCCCCGGCGCTGGCAGAGGGTGGCGTGCCGAATTTTGAAGAGGTCACACGGAATATCGTCGCGCTCAACCAACTCGCCGACCGGCGGATTACGCCGGAATTGCGGCCCGGCGTGGAGCCCGGGACGGTGGACATCGATTTAAAGGTGGAAGACAAGCTGCCGTTGCACGGGAGCCTCGAATTAAACAACCGGCGCAGTCCGGACACCACGGAACTGCGGCTCAACGGTTCGTTGAGTTACAACAACCTCTGGCAGCGCGGGCATTCGATTGGCGGGAGCTTTCAAATTTCGCCGGAGGACCTGGACGACGTGAAAGTCTATTCCGGTTATTATTTGGCGCGTTTCCGGGAGCTGTCCTGGTTGAGTATGTTAGTTTCCGGGACCAAGCAGGACAGCAACGTCTCGACGCTCGGCGGGGTGGCGGTGGCGGGCCGCGGGGAAATCCTCGGTTTCCGCGCATTGATTAATTTGCCGCCCGGGAAGGATTTCTATCAGTCGCTGAGCATCGGCATGGACTACAAGCATTTCCGCCAGGCGGTGACGCTGGGGCTCGATCCACTCACCGGATTGAGCGACACCACAGAGACTCCGATCAGCTACTACCCGATCACCGCCGCTTACAATGCCAGTTGGGTCGGAAAGAACTACCTGACCGAGTTTAACGCTGGCCTGACCTTTCACCTGCGCGGGATGGGAAGCGAAGGCGCGCAGTTCGACGAGAACCGCTTCAAGGCCGATGGCAGCTTCATTTATCTGCGGGGCGACCTCGCGCACACCCGCGATTTGCCGCTGGGCTTTGAGATTTTCGGCAAGGTCCAGGGCCAGCTTTCCGATCAACCGCTGGTCAGCAGCGAGCAAATCAGCGGCGGTGGGCTGAACACGGTGCGCGGCTACCTCGAAGCGGAAGTGGTGGGTGACAACGGCGTCTTCGGGGCGCTGGAACTGCGCAGCCCTTCACTGCTGGGCTGGCTGGACAAGGAGAAGAGCGAGTGGCGTTTTTATGCGTTCGTCGAGGGCGGGGTGCTGACCATCCACGAACCCCTGCCCGAGCAGAACGATCGTTTCGAGTTGGCAAGCATCGGGGTCGGCAGCCGGATTCGGATCCGGGACTTTCTCAACGGATCGCTCGACGCCGGCCTGCCGCTCATCAGCCAGACCGCGACCGAAGCGCGGGAACCACTTTTCAGTTTTCGCGTCTGGGCGGAATTCTAACCGTCTCTTCCATTGCCTAACATGTCACTTTCTTCGCGCCTTTATTTCCCGGTCCTGATCACCCTGCTCCTCTGCGGGCTGTGTCCCACCGCCTCCGCCGCGGGTGAAGAAAAGGACAAAACCGCGGCCCCGTGGTGGAATGCGGATTGGACCGTGCGGAAATCGATAACGCTCGAAACGGGTGCCGCCGGAAGCGTGATCAACACGCCGGTCACCGATGCCGCCGTGTTGATCCGGCTCCACGATGGTAATTTTCAGTTTCTCGCCGGAAAAGAGGACGGCAGCGACATTCGATTCGTCGCCGCGGACGGCAAGACGCTGCTGCCGTATCACATCGAGCGATTCGACGGCTTGCTCAACGAGGCTTTCGTTTGGGTCAAGATTCCCGAGGTCAAACCCGGGGAGAAAGCCACCTTTTGGCTCTACCACGGGAATCAGGGCGAATCCGCACCGAGTGTCAACGACCCCAAAGGCACCTACGAGCCAAACACCGCGCTCGTCTATCACTTCAGCGAAAAGGGAGCGCCGCCGAAGGATTTTACCTCGAACAACAACACGGGCGAAAACGCTGGTGCGCCGGTGGAAGGCGCGCTGATCGGCGGCGGCGTGCGGTTCACGGGAACGAATGCGATCACGATTCCCGCTTCGCCGTCGCTGCCATGGAGCGAGGGGCAGGCGCTGACGTGGTCAGCATGGGTCAAACCCTCTTCCCTCGCGGCGAACGCGGTGATCCTCAGTCGGCGCGACGGAGCGAATGCCTTCGTGGTCGGCGTGGACAACGGGCTGCCGTATGTCGAGATCACGGGCGCCAACGGCCCGCAGCGCGTGGCCGCGGAGGCGCCGCTGGAAGTCAATGTCTGGAAACATCTCGCCGTCGTGGCCGTCGGCGGCACCACCAAGCTGTTGGTCGGTGGGATCGATTCCGCGACCCTCGCCGCCGGGGTGCCGGCACTGAAATCCGCGCTTCTGCTGGGTCGGGATGGAACGCCGGGCGAGGTCCCCGATCCCGCGGCGGCACCCGGCTTCGTCGGCGAACTCGATGAAATGCAAATTGCCCAAGTGGCGCGATCCGCCAGCGATCTGCAGCTCGCCGCGGCGCTCCAGGCCGGCGGCGACAAGGCGGGCAAGATGCTGGCGCTCAGTGCCGATGAAGCGGCCGCCGCGGGCAATCACAGCGAAATGCTCGAGCACGTGATGCTTTTCGGCGACATCGCCAAAAACATGATGTTCGACGGCTGGATCGCCGTCGGGGTGTGCGTGGTGATGATCCTCTTTGGCTGGACCGTGGCGGTGCAGAAATTTCTCTATCTCAACAGCATCCAAAAAGGCAGCGACGCGTTTCTGCAAAAGTGGCATCACGTTTCGGCGGATTTGACCGTCCTTGACCACGACGACGAGGAGAGTGTCGGCACCTTCGGCGGGCACGCCAGTGGCAAGATTCTGAAGCACATCAAACGTTCGCCGCTCTTTCATCTCTACCAGATCGGCTCGGCAGAAATCCGCCACCGCGTGGGTGGGGGACGGGATCGCTCCCGCGGGTTATCCGGCCGGTCGATCCAGGCGATCAAAGCCAGCCTCGAGTCTGGTCTGGTCCGGGAAAACCAGCGGATGAACAAGGGGCTGATCTTTTTGACGATCAGCATCGCCGGCGGGCCGTATGTCGGCCTGCTAGGCACCGTGGTCGGCGTGATGATCACCTTTGCGATCATCGCCAAGTCAGGCGAAGTGGATGTCAACTCGATCGCGCCCGGGATCGCCAGTGCACTGTTAGCCACGGTGGCCGGCCTGATTGTCGCCATCCCGGCGCTCTTTATCTACAGTTACCTCAGCTCCCGGATCAGAGATCTGCTCGCCGCGATGCAGACCTTTATCGACGAATTCATCGCCAAGATGGCCGAGTTCTATCCGACACCCGGTGATGTCCCGGCGGTGCCGTCTTCCTCCGAGCGAGCCCGGCAGGCGGAACCCGCCTCCACCACCACGACCCACCATGCAAGCTGAAGGCAACAAGAGCTACGACGACATTAACGTCACGCCGATGGTGGATCTCTACCTGGTGCTGCTCCTCATTTTCATCATCATGACCACGGCCGGCGTGCAAGGCATCAAGGTCGATCTACCGAAGGGCGGCGGAGCGTCGAAGGCGATCGACGGACCGAAGATGCAGGCCATTACGGTGGACAACAGCGGCACCGTCAAACTCAACGCCGAAGTGGTCACGCTCGACGCGCTGGAGAGCAAACTCGGTGCGCTCAAAGCCAAGACGCCGGAATTTCCGGTCGTCGTTCGTGGCGACAGTCAGACGCAGTATCAGACGATCATGGACGTGCTCGATGTCATCGGACGCGTGGGGATCACGCAGATCGGCCTGGCCACCAAACCTCGCGACAAGTGAACCGCCGGATGAATTTGCGCGCCCATATTTCGGAGCCTCGGATGAAAGCGGATGCCCCCCAGCGGGCCGACAGGCGGCCGTCAGGTGCCGTTGATTATCCGCAGCCACTCGAGGCTCCCTCCCACCGTCGCCCCAGCGGCCACCTTCTCCGCACATGAGCGAACAACTCGAAGAATCGCCCCGCATGGCCGCGCCGCCGCGGCCCGCTCCAGCGCCCCCGGCGCGACCGATGGCCACGCAGCCGCCGAAGGCGCCCCAAGCGCCATCGCACCGGCCGGCGGTGGCGGACGACGAAGAGGACAGTTTTTTCGAACGCCACGGCATCAAGGTGATCGGCGGCGTGGCGTTAGCCGCCATCGGCTGCGGGGCATTCTTTTTTCAACCCGGCGAAAGCCAGCCGGCGCGCCCGGCTCCGGAGCGGATGATGAGCATCCAACTGTCTCCTCCGCCGCCTCCGCCACCACCTCCGCCTCCGAAGGTGGAACCGCCACCACCGCCGGAGCAAAAGATGATAGAGCAGGTGCCCATCGAGGCGGAAGAGAAACCGCCGGAAGCACCCAAACCGAAGGACGAACCGCCGCCCGCTGCATTAGGCACGAATATCAAAGGTCCCGGCGGGAGCGACGCGTTCGGTCTCGGCAGCGCGGGCAATGGCGGCGGGATTGGCCTCGGCCAGGGTGGCGGCGGCGGGCGCCAGGGCAGCAAGTGGGGTTGGTACGCCGGCCAAGTGCAGTCGAAGGTCGCCGAAGCGCTGCGCCAGAACCGACTGACGCGCAACGCCTCGTTGCGCGTCGAAGTCCGGGTCTGGGCGGACATGACCGGGCGAATCACACGCGCCCAACTCTCCGGCTCGACCGGCGACGCAAACCTCGATCGGACCCTGCAGAATGAGGTCCTGGCGGGTCTTCGGCTGGCCGAACCTCCGCCCGAAGGCATGCCGATGCCGATCGTCCTGCGCCTCTCGGCGCGCCGGCCGAATTAACCGTTTTTCATTTTCTTCCGATGCTTCCGCACTCTCACCAACCTACTAATTTTGTCCGCTACCGACGGTTTATGCGGCGGGCGTTGCCGCTCGTCGCGGTCTGCGCCGGCACGCTGCCCGGCTGGGCCGGGCGGGAAATGCCGTCCGCTAAAGGTCTCGGCGAACTGCTGCCGCTGGAAGGCCTGCCGGTCATTGCCGCGGCCAGCACTCCCGCCCCGCCGGTGGAATCCGCGCCTAACACTCCGTCGGTCACCGCGGCAAATACTACCCCAGCCGGAACTCCCGCGGGCGTCCCACAGGTCGCCCCTCCGCCCGCCGCCGCGGAGCCCAATCTCATGGCCGCGGCGGCTGCGCCGATCGGCGGCCAGCCCGCACCGTCCCAGAACGTGACGATCAATTTGATCAACCGCCTCGTCGAGCGCGGGGTTTTGCCGAAAGAAGATGCCGAGCTGCTCATCCAGCAGGCGGAGAACGACGCCGTCCTCGCCCGCGAGCAGGCGATGGCGACGCAGGTCACGGCGAATCAGGCGGCGCAGCTCGCCCAGGCTGCAGCGCAGGCCGCCGCCCAAGCCACGCCCGATCCACTGGAGGAAGGTACGGTGCGCGTCACCTACATCCCGGAAATCGTCAAGGCGCAGATGCGCGATGAGATCCGGGCCGAAGTGTTGGCCCAGGCGCGCAACGAAGGGTGGGCTGCACCGAACGCCGTGCCCGAGTGGGTGCAGCGCTTCCGTGTCGGCGGTGACGTCCGCGTCCGCTACCAGGGCGACGTTTTCCCCGATGGGAACGACAACACCGGTTCGTTCCCGAACTTCAACGCGATCAACACCGGCCAGCCGTTTGACGTCGCCGGGACCGTGTTTTCGCCACAGCTCAACGTCGATCAGAACCGCAATCGCATCCGCCTGCGCGCCCGCCTCGGCACGGAGATCACGATGGGCGACGGCTTCACCGCCGGCCTGCGCATCGCCACCGGCGACAGCAGCACGCCGACCTCGACCAATCAGACGCTCGGGGGCGGCGGCGGCAACTTTTCCAAGTATGCGGTCTGGCTCGACCGCGGTTTCCTGAAATACGAGTCCGGCGGGCAGCCGAACAAAAACCTCGCCGTCACGGTCGGGCGTTTCGACAACCCGTTCTTCTCGGCCAGCGAGATCGTCTGGGATGAAGACGTGGGTTTCGATGGCTTCGTCGTGCAGGCAAAATATGAGGTGCTCGACGGCCTCACGCCGTTCGTCGCCGGCGGCGCCTTCCCGGTTTACAACACCGACTTCAACTTCTCCTCGAATCGTCCGGATAAATTCGAGAGCGAAGACAAGTGGCTCTACGGCGCGCAGGGCGGCGTGACCTGGAAGCCGCACAAGGACTTCACCTTCAAGACGGCGGCCGCCTATTACTATTTCGACAACGTCGCCGGCGAACTCTCCGATCCCTACGTGCCGCTCAGCGCTGCCGATGCCGGGAACACCGACGGCACGCGGCCGTCCTTCGCCCAGAAAGGCAATACCTACCGGCCCCTGCGCAACATCATCCCGACGGCGGATAACAATTTCGGCACGACCAATCAGTTCCAGTACTTCGGCCTCGCCACCGATTTCCAGAACCTCGTGCTGGCCGCCAAGCTCGACTATAACCGCTACGAACCCATCCAGGTTTCGCTCTACGGCGAGTATGCGAAAAACCTCGCGTGGGACGGCGGCGACATCGACGGCATCGCGATCAACAACCGCGGCCCCGACTCGGCGCTCGGCACGCTGGGGCGTTATGAAGGTGGCGACACCGCGTGGTTTGTCGGCCTGCGCGTGGGGCGGGCAGCGTTCGAGAAGTTCGGCGACTGGAGCGTTGCCGCGAGCTATCGCTACGTGGAAAGCGACGCCGTCGTCGATGCCTTCACCGACTCCGATTTCGGCGGCGGCGGGACCAACCTGCGCGGCTACACGATCAGCGGCGCCTTCGCGCTCGGCGAGCGCGTCGCGCTCGGCCTGCGCTGGATGAGCGCCCATGAAATCGCCGGCCCACAATACAAGCAGGACACCATCCTCCTCGACGTGAACGGAAAATTCTGACCATGAAAACGACCCTCGCCCTGCGCCTTTTCGCCCTCGCCGGTTTGCTGGCCGGCCCGCTGCTCCACGCCCAACAGGTCCAGCCGAGCGCCGCCGAGCAGAAGCTCCGCGAAAACCTGCGCAGCACCATGCTGCAGCTCCGGACCGTCGAGAACGACAAGCTCATCCTCCAGGCCACCCAGACCGAGAACGAAGCGAAGCTCAAGGAGTTGACCACCAAGGCCGAGACGCTGATCAAACAGCTCGGCAGTGAAAAAGACGCTGCGGATAAAGTGCAGGCCGAACTCCAGACCAAGCTCGCCGAGCGGGACCGGACGATCGGCGAGCTCGGCCAGTCGCTGGAAAAATGGAAAGCCGATCACCAGCGGATCAGCGAGATCGCCACGACCAAGGAAGCGCAGCGCGTGAAACTCGCGGGGCAGGTGGTCGTTCTCCAGCGCCGGGTCGATGACCAACAGGCGAAGAACGCCACGATGTACAAGGTCGGCAGCGAAGTGCTCAGCCGTTATGAGAAGTTTGTGTTAGGCGACGCGCTGGCCGCGCGGGAACCGTTCACCGGCATCGCCCGCGTGAAATTCGAGACCCTCGCGCAGGATTTCCGGGACCAGCTCGACGACACCCGCGTGACCCCGCAGGCCCCGGCCAAGGTCGCGCGAGAGAAGGCCGCACCAGAAAAGGTACGCCCTGCCGCCGAGCCGCAACCGGTGAAAAAACCGACGACCCCGGCCCCACCACCTGCCATCACTAAAACCACCCGCACCCCGCCGAACGCGGTGCGAGCCAGCGCTGCCTCCGCCCGCCCTTAAACGTGCCTGCCGCCCATCCTCTCGCCGACCCTACGGCGCCTGCGCTGGACCAGTCGTCGTCTCCCTGGGCGGTGCTTCGCCGGAGGCGCAGCGACCCGGCTCCCGGCAGCGACGCCTCTCTGCCCGAAGGCCCCGCCCTGCGCGCCCGCCAGCCGTTGCGCACGCCCGCGCGCCTGCCCGGAATCCTTCGCCTCTTTGGCCTCTTCGCCGCCTTCAGTGCCAGTCACTTCACGGCCGATGCGGGTGACCTTCTCCGTGGAGGAGCGCCCGCGGGCGAACGCGGCGTCCCGAGTGCCGCCGCGCAAAACGCTGGCGCCGCCGAAGCCGCGCGCGCCCGGGCCAACGCCAAAGACGTCCTCAAGCGGACCAACAACGCGCTCGACTCCGTACGGGCCATGCAGAAAGCCGCCCGCGCTGCGGCGCTCAACGGTCCCGACAACCTCGGCTTCAACCCCAACGTCCCCGGCCAACAATTGCCCAACGTCCCCAACGGCCTGGTCGTCGGCGGCCTCGAAGTCGCCCCCGGCGTCGGCGTGGATCCCGCCCTCTGGCGCGGCGCCAACCTGCCAAATCAATCCGCCAGCGGCGGCCGCACCAAGGTCAAGATCGACCAGACCCAGTCGCAGGCCGTCCTCACTTGGAAAACCTTCAATATCGGCAAAAAAACCACCGTCGAGTTCGACCAGAACGCCGGCGGCGCCCAGAAATCGCAGTGGATCGCCTTCAACAAAATCCAGGATCCGAGCGGCGCCCCCAGCCAGATCCTCGGCAACATCGAAGCCGGCGGCCAGGTCTATGTCATCAACCAGAACGGCAT
>JBBQIZ010000122.1:0-13562 GCA_038325425.1 Chthoniobacterales bacterium | reverse complement strand
CAGCACACTCACCGGCTGGCCCGTGCAGTGCAGCACGCCATCCTTCCACGTCCACGTATCCGCGGCGCTGTTCACCGGCGCAAAGTCCTCCGGCCCGAGCGCACGCCAGCCGAGCCCTTCGCCATCGATCAGCGCCGCGTGAACGTCGGTTGTTGGCGCCGTCTTCGGCGGATCCTGGGCGCAAAGCAGAGGACTGAGCAGCGAGAATGATACGGCGAGGAAAGCGATGCGCTTCATGAAGTAAGACGGTTGGGCGGGGTGGCGGGAGGTTTCATTCATAAAAGGGGAAAATATTCAGCGTTCGATTCTAACAGAGGGGACGCGCCAATCACTCGGCGAGCTGGCGCACTTCATCGTCCCTCAGCGCTCGCGCACAGAAGCTGAAGTCGTCCATGACGCCGACGAAATTCCGCACCGGATGCGACCCGGGGTAATCAGGCGACGGCATCCAGTTGCCGAGTTCGGCCAGCGAGGGCTTGGGCACCACCGATCCTTTGACCGCGTGCCGCGAAAGACGCTCGCCATTCACGTAAAAACGCACCTCGCGCGTGGCCATGTCGAACACGGCGGCGAGATGCGTCCACTGGCCGAAGCGCTCGCGGGTGAAAACTACCGGGCTGATGTAGTCGTCCGTCACGCTCGGGCGCGAACTCGCGACGATGCCGAGGCAGAGCGAGCCGTCGTGCAGGACCTGCCAGTGGATGCCACCGGTCTCGATCCCCTGGCTCATGCAGAGCGAACTCTGGCTCTGCCGCGTGCTGAGGCCGTGGAGTTGCACCCACGCGGAGAGCGCGAACTGCCGGTATTCGCCGGGCAGATTGAGCCGCACGCGATCGCTCACACTGCGAAATTGCAGCGCGCCTTTGCCCGGCCAGCGGCCTTCCGTCCAGTTGCCGCCGACGATCGTTCCGGCAGCAATGTTCCCGCCATTCGCCGCGACGTTGCGCAGCGAACGGGCGCCCTTTTCGTCCTGAAAATCGAGCCGCAGCCGGACATCGGGATCGGCATTCCAGCGCGCGCTCGCGGCCTGCCAGCGGTCGAAAGCTTCGCGCCCCGAGGCGGTCACGCGAGCATCGAGATCGCGGCTGAAGGTGAACGCTGCGGCATTGGCGACGAGCGTGCGCGTCGAGCCATTCTGATCGAGGCCCGCCGCCGTCCCCGTGGTCAGCATCCGCATCGCGGTTTTCGGTTGATGAAGTTCCACCTCGCCCTTGAAGACGTGCAACTCGGGCGAAGTCTCATTCAGATCGAGGCCGAAGTCCGTGCCCAGATCCACGATGTCGCCCTTCGGCGTGCCGATGCGGAAGCCGCGCGCCTGCGGCGGGACGTGCGCGCTGAAGCGTCCGTAGCGGCAGAAGGCTTCGCCTGCGGAGATCAATTGGATTTCCGCCGGCCCCTCGACACAGAGCCGCGCACCTTGGAAAAATTCGATCTCGACCACACCACTGCGCAGGCGCAGCAGGCCAGGCTGGAGCGGCGCGTTCACCGCCGGCGCCGCCAGTGTCCGATCCCATTCCATGTTCACCCCGCGCGCCAGCACCGCCACGCTCGAGGTCGTCGCCTCTTCGCGGGCCGCGAGGTTCGGCGCGACGGGCGCCACCGGCTCGGGCCAGAGCCCCCAAGTCACGAGGCCGATCGCAATCCCCGCCGCGAGCGCGCCGACCGATCTCAGCCCGCCGCCCGCTTTCGACGGGGAAGCGGCCGGATTCGGGCCCGCCATCTCGATGCCAACTCCTTCTTCGCGCCGCAGCGCTTCGCGTTGCGACCACGCGAGCAAGGCCGATTCCGCATCTTGAAAGGCAAACCATTGGCGGCGCGTTTCGGCCGAGGCTGTGAGCAAGGCGGACAAACGCTCGTGATCTTCCGCGGTGATCGTGCCATCCGCCTTTCCGGCAAAAAGCCGGTGCAATTCCTGATCGCTGACATTCATATTCCGGCCTCCTGCGCCAGGCGGCGCTTCATGCATTCGCCGAGCATCCGGCGCAGCGTATTGAGTTTGTTGTAAAGCGTCTGCGGCGCGCGACCCAACCGCTCGGCGAGCGCCGCGACATCGGTGTTGTTCAGGTAAAACTCGCGCACCAATTCGCGTCCGGATTCGTCCAGTTCCTCGATGCATCGATCCATCGCCGCCAGCCGTGCGTCGCGATGATCAAGATCCGCCACGCGTTCATCCGCGAGGCGATGCATCAGTTCATCGTCGAAGTGCAGCCGCGACCGCGCGGCGGTGCGCTGGAAATTCTTCGCCTCGTAAAAAGCAAAGCTGCTCGCCCACGCAAAAAAATCCCGGCTCGGATCATATTCCGCAAACTTCCGCCAGATCGTCATGCTCGCCCGCTGGAGCACGTCCTCCGCATCCGCGCTGTTGCCGAGCATCACCCGCAGGAATCCCAACAACCGCCCATGCGACGCATTGAGCAGCGTGATGAACTGCTCCGAGGCGGGTGATGGCTCTGCGGGGTCGGGCATTTGTTAGGTATTGTCTAAACGCGGTCCATTTTACCGAGGATTTAGGCTTCACGGTTCGGCACGGTGCCGAGGTTCCGGGTGAACATCCGGTTGGTCACGCGTGAGCGCCTGGTCATGAAGCGTAGCCTCCCGTCTGGCAGATGAGCCGGAAGGACAGGCGGCGGGGTCGGGCTTGTTGCAGGGTCCGGTCGGCTTCACAGCGATGGAGGACTACGGATGCAACTCGCGGACGCCGTTTTTCAGCGCGAAGAGTTCCTTTACCTCAGCGTCGGTGAGCGCGCGGTTGAAGACGGCCAGGTCATCCAGGTGGCCGACGTAGGACGCGCCGAGCACGAGTTGCACGGCGTCGGGATTCCACCCGAAGGTCAGATCCCAGCCCTCAATCGCGCCCTGGAGTTTGCCGTTCAGCCACAGCCGGCCCGCAGGCTTGCTGCTCTTATCGTTAATATTTTCGAATGAGAAAACCGCGTGAGTCCACGCCTCGCGTGAGAATGGCGCACCTGCCATCTGGACCATCGGACGTTTGTCAGCCGGGATCGTATCCCACGGCACATTGGTCGGATTCCAAATGGGGAAGAGCGGTCGGATCGCGTAGCGGAAAAAGCGCGGCGTCTCGTCCTTCGACCATTCGAGGAAAATGAAACCCTTCTTGGTATCGTCACCGACGATCTGCACCGGGTCGCAGTAGCCGGGTTCCAGATCCTTGTCGGGATCAAGCCGCAACCACACCGACACCGTCGCGCTCCAGTTCTTGTCATTGTAGCCGAGCACGCCCGCGCCCCTGAACTGCGGCCGCGTGTTGCCCTTCTTCGTGAAGTGCAGCCCGCTGCCAAAGCGCCCCGCTTCCGGGACGAGTTTGAGTTCCTCGTTCAGCACGGCGGGCACGACGCCCTTGCTCGTGCGGACGAAGCAGCTTCTGTCGCCCCGCGAGAAATCAGCCTCGAGGCCCTCGTCGAAGGACGCGTGAAAAGTCAGGGCGCGGGAGAGCGTGTCGTGCGACTGCGCGGAGGCGGCGAGCGGCAGTAGCGCGACGAGGAGGAGGGAAGAAATAGCGAACGGTTTCATAAGGTCATTCTCGATCCAGGGCGACCGAACGAGGCGATGTGGGGGTTCATGAGTTTTGGGGTTTGGAGTTCTTTTTTTGAGGCAAAGGCGCAGGCGGTAATGAATCTCGAGCGTGGCAGAATTAGTGGGAGGTCGGCGTTATCAGGGATTCGACCTGGACCGCGACCGAGGCGTCGTAGTGCTTCAAGGTTTCGCGGAGCTTTTCGCGATCGGCACCGTTCTGCTGGACGATCTTTTGGGCGTAAGCGATCGCCGCCTGAAACTGGCCGTCACCATCGGCATCGAGCCAGATGGGATTCGTAGAGCCGATGACTCGCGGGACGAACGTTTTGCTGCTCGGTTGATACGGGCGCGGAATTTCCCAGTACGGCTCGGTCACGCCCGGCCCTGTGGCGATGGCCACAAGATGCACATCGTGCGCGGGCTTGGGCAGCATCCAGGTGACGCGCGCCTTTTCACCGGCACGGCTGTCATCCTGAATCCGTTGCTCCCGAATCAAGATGCCGTTCGCAAAAAGCTCGATGCGATCCGCCTTCACCCACGAGGGACCGTTGACGGCGGCTTCGACCTTGATGCTTTCACCAAGACCAGTGGCGAGATCACCGACGGTAAAGCGATCGTTCACCTTCAGCGTGGTGAGCAATCCGAGACTGACGAGCAACCGCCCCTGCTGGTAGCTGCGCCAGACTTCATCGAGATCGAGATTTGCCGGATCGGCATCCTTCGCGGCCACATAGGTGCGGCCCTGGCCGAGGATGAAGCGGTTCACGTCATGCGTGTCGCTCGACCCGATCGCGGCGATGCGGTGGCCGCGATTGAGCAGCGCGAACCAGTCCCGATACAGCAGATGAATGTCCGATTGCAGCGCCCCGGAGGTGATGACTTCGATCGCATCTACATCGAAGTGCGCAGCGTGGCGGTGGCTGCCAGTCTTCGGGTTGAAGTGCAGGCCGCCAAACGGAATGAAGCCGCTGTGCATGTCGCGCGGATGATTCAGCGTAATGACCTTCACGCCGGGCGTGGCGCGCATCGCGGGCAGCAACTTCGCCCAATCCACTTCCTGATGGTTCACGAGCGCCGCTCCCGGCTGAATCGGGAAGGCGTTGAAGTGCCCCTGCTTGGTGGTGATTTCGTTGCCGATGACCGGGGTGAATTTCTCCGCGACGCCGACGCTGGCGGCGAAGGGCGCGTAGTCGGTGTGATGATTGTGATCGGTCGCGACGGCCAGTTCGATCCCCTCGCCGGCGATGGTCAGCATGCGCTCCGCGATCGTCGCATCACCGTGGCCGCTGTGCGTGAGCGTGTGAATGTGGCTGTCCGCCGCAATCCAGCCTTCCGTAGCGACTTCGCGGCGCGGCTGCAGCGCCACGGTCTTCGTCTCGCCCTCGCCCACCGAGATCTCCGCGCGCTCCACGCTCCATTCAAAACCCCGCCCCGCAAAGAGGACGTAATCGCCCGGCGGCAGCGACAGCGTGGTCCGTCCATCGCGCAGATAAACGACACCGGTCCGCACCGCCACGTCGCTGGCGGGCCCGGCCCGGAGCGGCTGCAGGGTGCGGTCCCGCCGGGTCACGGTCAGCCGGCACGGCAGCGCTTTTCCCGTGGCGCGGTCGGTAACCGTGACCGCGATCGCCGCCCCGCTGAGCCATTCCTTCACCGGTTTTGGAGAGAGGAGAATGGGGCCGATTTCGATGTCATCCAGCGTTGGCGGCGCGTCGATGGTCAGGAGATTCTCTCCATCACGCAAGAGCCCCGGTGCGATCTCGATAAGGTGCTCCATCGCCGTTTCCTCCCTCGCGAGCGAGCCAATCGCGCGGCCATTCAAATGCACGCGCCAACCGAGTTTTACCCCCCGCTGCCAAATGCGAAGCGTCTGCGCGGCGGTGTTCGCGCTGGACTCAAACGTCTTCTCCAGCTTCGCCGCCTCCACCGGCCGGTCCTTGAACTCCGCCCACTCCCACTCCCCGGCCCGACCGAGGTGGAACCGCTGGTTCTCCAACACCAGATCGCCATCCGTCGCAGAAACGGCCGCGGTGGACATGAGTAACACGGCGCCGAAGAGGGTGACGACGATAGGCGGCATGCTCAGGACAAACCGCACCGGTAATGAAGTCTGCGAAGAATGAGGTTCATGGCGCCGGTCGCAGGCTGACCTCTTTCAGGACCGCGTCCGGAGGTTGCGGGCTGCGGATGCAAATCTGCGCCCACGCGGCTTTCGGGGAGCCGGTGATGGAAACATCACTGCCGCCGGGAATGACCGGCGCGGAATCGGTGGGCAGGGCATCGTGAGCAGGTTTCGCTTTCGTGCGGATGAAGACGAGCGGTCCGCCCTCCTGCGCGTCGGTCGATTTCCAGCGCGCGGCCAGTAGATAGGTCACGCCACTTTCCAGCGGAATCCACTCGCCCTCCCAATCCCGCATCGGCGTCTTCTCGGCCAGCTTGCCCGGCGGCTTGCGCATCGACCAATGATCGAAGGTTTCTCCCGAAACCCAGCGCAGATCGAGCGTGCCATTGCGCACCAGATTCCCATCGGCACCCGGCGATAGATCCACTGGATCAAGCGTCACCGCGGCGGCAGCGGCGAGTTTCACGACCTGCGGCTCCGACACGCGGCCGAGCGCCGAAACGACAAGCCGATATTCGCCGGCGGGCAGTTGGCGAAAGGAATACGAGCCATCCGGTTCGGCGAGCGTGGAGAAATGGGTGCCGAGCAGCACCACTTTCGCGGACAGCCGAGACAGCGAAACGTGCTCGATCTTGGGCGCGATCACCTTGCCGGTCAGGGCCGCATTGCCGGTGGTTTTTGCGGCGAGCACGCCGAGGGTGTGCAGTAAATCGGCGGTCACCCGCGCCGTCTCCAGCGCACTCTCCAGCACCACCGGTTCGACCGCCTCCCGACGATCGGCATCAAGGTCAGCCCGGCAGCGCTGCGCCCGCTCTTTCGAAAAGGCGATCAGGCCATCCATGCGGCGCAGGAACCCGGCTTCCGCCGCCGCGTCGTCTGCGCCGAGCAACCGCGGCTGATAGCCGGGAAGGTGGATGAGTTTTCCGTTTACCCAGTTCTCCATTTTCGAATGCACCGGGCCGAGGATTTCCGCCGCGTGCGGCGGCGAACCGGTGTCGGTGGTGAAGTGCAGCAACGAACCGATCCAGCGTGCGGCATTGCGCGGGGACTCGGTGCGCAGGGCCTGCAACGCGCGGCGAAAATACGGCGCGTAGGTTTGTTTCACCTCCGGGCAAATGTGACTGTAGTGCCGCGTGGCCGCCGGGAAGAGCAGGTAGTCGTCGGAGTAGAAAACTTCATCGGAACGCACCAGCAACTGCTGCCGCCAGTCAGCCATCCACACGTATTGCGTGAGTCGCTGCGCATCGGAGCCGAGCACGCGGACGAGCGGACCGTCCGGACCCATCGCGTCGAGCGCCGCTTGGGCGATTTCGCTATGCGGCCCCCACGCAAAGGCTTGGGTGGAAAGCATCACGGCGCTGAGCACGGCCACCGCGGCGCGAGAATTGCCTGGAAGGAGGTTCATGGGCGGGGGCTTATTTCGCTTTCGGTGCGACCTCGGCGGCCATCTCCAGCAACGCATCCAGCATCTTCACCGCCGCCTGCGGCTCTAGCGAGTTGGTGCCCGGCCACGTCTCGTAACCACCCAATGCAAAGTGCCGCGGGGTCGGCAGGTAGCCGAAGTAGCCGTGATTCAGCTCGACCATAAACGAATGCTGGAGCGGGCTGCGCTTTTTGAATTCGAGGCCGATCTCCGCAAAAGTCTCGCACGGAAACGTGCCGATGCAGACCTCGCCGATGCGCAGGATTTGCAGCGGAATGCGCGCCGGTCCCTTGGCTTCCGCGAGTTTCAGCACTCGGGTTGCGTAGATCGCCGGCAGGTCCGCCTTGCTGGAGTTTGCCGGGGGATTGGCCTGTTTGTCCTTCGCCCACGCCAGCAACTCGGGATCAATCGTGCGCCAGGCGAGATCGAGTTCGCGGAATCGCGCATCCAATTCCGCCCGCTCCTTCCACTCCACCTGCGCCAACGCGGCGTTCACTTTCCCGGCCACGTCTTCCGCGACTTTGCGCATCTGCGTGTACGGCGGCGAGGACGGGCGCGGCTGGCGGAAGTTGACGTTGTTGATGTCGCCGCTGGTGCCGTTTGCCATCATCGGCACAAAGGGCGGCTCCTGCTCCGGCGCGTTTTGCAGCTTCGTCAGCGCCGCGCAAAACATGCCGAAATAGTCAGCGGAAATTTCCCCACTGCCGACCCCGCCCACGTAGTGCAGCGAATAGGCGGAATACAGCGAGATCAGCCGCCCGCCCGGCTCGCGCAGCGCGATGAATGAGATCGTCGGATCGATCGGTCCCGCCGGTTCGGTGAGATTCGGACTGCCGCCGGGCGGATTCATCTTCACCTTGTCCACCTTGCCAAAAGGATTCGGCGGCACGGTGCCTTCGCGCATGAACCAGCGGCGATTGAAGACGTGCTCGGGCGCTTCCGCGGTCCCGAAGGCGATCTCCGCCGGGCGCAACGCATTCACCGCGCGGCGCACGCCGTCGGCGATTCGCCGCGCGACAAAACGCTGGTAGTCATCGAGCGGTTGCTCGGACACGTAACGGTTTTCGCCCAGCGCGCTCGCCGCGGAATGCGTGTGCGTGCCGGAGATCGCGACGTGCGTGGGCGGGATACCGGTGGCGTCTTCGATAAGACGCCGCGCCTCCAGGCTCACGCTGCGATGCAGGCCGAGGAGATCGCAGACCACGAGCGCGAGCTTGGTCTTCCCGTCATCGAGCACGAGGCAGCGCGCGTGCAGTTCGTCATGCACACCCGAAGCCGGGAACGGCACGAAGCCGCCGGTGATTTTTGCATCCAAGTCCGGAGTGATGTTGCTGGTGGCCGCACCGGCCCGCAGCGAATCAGCCCCAACCGCAGAGCTGACCAAGAGCAGAGCAGCGATGGCGAAAGAAGCGAAAGTCTTCATGGGAGGATTCGGATTCGGGAGTCAGAGAGCGACCGTCTTTCCTGCGACCGGGATCGCGTACAGCCCGTTCGGATCCGGCACGACCGGCGGCGCGTCCTGCATGCTTTTGATTTCCGGCGCGAGTGAGAGATTGGAATTCAGCGCGGCGTCCCACTCGACGATCTTGCCCGAATAGGCGGCCATCCGGCCCATGATCGCGGTGAGGGTGCTCTTTGCGCCGTAGTCGGCTTCGTTGTACGGCAGGTCGTGGCGGATCGCGTGAAAGAAATCGTCGTGCTCCTGCTGATACGGATTCTCCCCGCGCTGCCCGCGCATCTCCCACGGACGCTTGCCGGTGATGGAATAAAGTTCGCGTCCATCGAGGAAATCCGCGCGGCCCTCGGCGCCGATCGCGTGATTCGTGACGCTCGCCCAACAACCGGGCCGGCGGTCGCACTCGCCAAAAAGCCGCGCCCCGCTGGCGTATTCCCACTCGATCGCGAAGTGATCAAAAAGATTGCCGTAGTCGGGACTGCGCTCGCTAAGCGCGCCCATGCCGTGACAGCGCACCGGATAACTGCCGTGCAGCCAGTTCGAGATGTCGATCCCGTGCACGAGATTATCGACGATGAAGTCCGCCGAGAGCCACGAGAAGTAGTACCAGTTGCGGCACTGATACTCGAGTTCGCTCATCTCCGGCTGGCGCACGAGGCCGGTGCGCAGCGGTGTGTTGGCAAAGGCGCGCGTATAAATCAGCTCGCCGATCTGGCCCTCGTGGATGCGCTTCACCATCTCCTGGAAACCTTTTTTGTGCCGGCGCTGAAAGCCCACGGCCACCTTCAGGTTCTTGCGCTTCGCTTCCTCCGCCGCCGCCAGCACGCGCCGTACGCCGGGCGCATCGACCGCGACGGGCTTCTCCAAAAACACATGCTTTCCCTGGCGCACCGCCTCCTCGAACTGCGCCGGACGGAACGCACAGGGCGTTCCGAGGATGACCACATCGGAAGCCGCGATGGCCTCCTGGTAAGCCTGGAACCCTGTGAACTGGCGCTCCGGCGGCACATCGACCTGCTTGGGTTGCTGCGCTTGAAGGCTCTTCAAACCCGTCGCCAGCTTGTCGGGAAAGAGATCAGCCACGGCGACGAGCTTCGTGTTGTAGTCCGCGACGAGCGCCTGATTCGCCGCACCCGCGCCGCGTCCGCCGCAGCCCACGAGCGCGAGTTTGAGCGGTTCTGACGTAGCCTGACCGCGACCGATCATCGGAAAATTGGCGACGGACGCCGCAGCTAGTGCGGCGGCTGATCGGGTGAGAAACGAGCGACGGTCGAGGGGGGAGCTGGGCTTGGGGTTCATGGGTGGCGAGGGATGAATTTCTGCACGCGTTTGCCTTTGCCCTCGGCAACATACACGGAGCCGTCGGGCGCCACGGCGATGTCGTGACCGAGCTGGAATTGTCCGGGCTCTTTTCCAAAGGAGCCGAAGCTCGCCACCACGTTCCCGTGGCCATCGAGTTCGACCGCTTTCGCGCGGTCGGGCTGGGACGCTGATTGATCGCCGCCGTCGATGACGAAGACGTGTCCATCCGCGGCGACACTCACGCCGTAAGGACGACCGATCTGCGCCCCTTTCCACTCCGCGAGGAATTTGCCGAGTGGATCGAAGACCTGCAGACGTGCGTTACTGCGGTCGCACACAAAGACGCGGCCCTGCCCATCCGTAGCAATGCCGTGCGGGAGATTGAATTTCCCCGGCTCCGGCCCCCTGCCGCCCCACTCAAATTCGTAGCGGCCCGCGGCGTCGAACTTGACGACGCGGGTGTTGCGATATCCGTCGCTGACGTAAAAGGAACCGTCCGGCAGCACCGCCACGTCGGTCGGCAAATTGAAGTGCATCTGGTCCGCGCCAGGTTTCCCCCGCTCGCCGAGGGTCAGCAGCAGCTTGCCGTCGTGCGTGAATTTGAACACCTGGTGCCGCCCGACGTCGGTGAGCCAGACGTTGTCCTGGCGATCGAGCGAGAGCCCGTGCGGCATGATGAATTCTCCCGCTCCCCAGGACCCGAGCAATTTCCCCGTGCGCCCGTCGATGACGCTGACCGTCGGCCCGGAAATCGGTTCATCGGGAAAAGGCGTGCTCCACGCACGCTCGTTGCGATGGAAGACCAGGACGTTGTGGTGGGAATCGACCCCGATCCCCGCGCACAGCCCGAGCGTGTGGCCCTCGGGCAGGGTCGGCCAGTCGCGGACCACTTCGTAGGCCGGCACCGCCAAAGCCCGGACCGTCATCGTGACTGCGAGCAGGAGAAAAAGTCGAACCACGTCAGCCCTTGGCGGGGAGCGCGCCCCACGGTTCGAATTGTCGCAGCTCCTTCGCGGCCAGCGCGCGATAACAATCGGGCAGGTCGAAGTTTTCCAACACGCCGGGGAGGAGGGAAGATAGCGGCCAGCCATACTCCTCGGATTCCGCGATAGCGCTGTAACTCGTCAGCGCGTTTTTGAGCGTGACCTGCTTCACCCCCTCCCCCAGCAGCGCCGCAAACGTAGCGGGGATCGCCCCCCAACCCTTGCCGGCGAGATGGATTTCCTCATGGCCCTGCGCGTGCAGCCAATCGAGCACCCGCAACACGTCGTGCGTTTTTTGCCCGACGTAAGGACGGTCGAGCATGATCGAATGGATCGCGTAGAAATAGTCGCTGCCGTAGGCCGTCAGGAACGATTTGGCACCGCAGGTATCCGGCTGCGATTCACCAATGCCGCGCACATCGCAGGCGAATACTGGAGACGCGGGCTCCGACTTGATCAGTTCCGCAAGGAGCGGCTCATCGCGCAACTCGGCGTCGGAGGACTGATGCGCGACGTAGAGAATGGCGCGTTTCGCTCCGCGCGGAGGCCTCGACATCAGCGCTTCGTCAGCGAGTCGCACCACGAGCGCAAAAATGCCCGGCTCTGTCTCCACCGCGTAGGTCGCGGAGAACTTCTTCGGATACCGGCGCGCATTCGACGGACGAAGGATGCGATACTCCGGCACGCCCGTGCGTTCCGGCAGACGCAAGGTCTCGCGGACGCGAGTCCTCAGCTCGGCACCGGCGATGGCCCCCCGCTCCTGCCGGAGTGCCTGCGATCGCTGCTGGGTGAACGAAAAGACGGTGCGAGGCTTTGCCTCGGCGACCTGCCCGTGCGGCGTGCACCACAGCGTCTCGTCTTTTTCGATGGTCAGGGGAGGCTCGCCTTTCGCGTCGGAGATTTTTGTCACGCGATTGAACCAGCGATACATCGCCTCGCGATTTTCCTGGGTGTAGCCGTGATACGTCGGCCCGATGAACAGGCTGATATTCTCCTCCTCGCCGAGCAGCGCGTAGAGCCGCTTGAGCCGTGCGTGCGCCTCTTCGAGACCGCGCGCGTCGAAGAAGTCCTTCTCCTTCCCGAGCAGCACCACCGGCTTCGGCGCCATCGCCGCGATGAAATCCGAATGATCGAGCCCGAGCGCGAGCGCACGGGGCGGACATTGCTCGGTGTCCGCGGGAAGTTCGTTCTCCAGATTCCGGAGAAATGTCGTCACGAAGCAGGCCGGCGCGGCCATTGTCCAGCGCGGCTCGACGCCGCAAAGCCAGGTGGTCATCGTGCCGCCGCCGGAGTTGCCGGTGATGCCGACCTGTTTCGGGTCCACCTCCGGCCGCGTGAGCAGGTAGTCGAGCGCTCGGATGCCATCCCACGCGCGCCAGGAGCCGAAGAATTCGCCGACCAGGAATTGCTGATTGCCCGCGTAAAGGTGCTCGCCCACTCCCGGGCCGCGGCGCGGCTTCAGATCATTGGTGACATACTGCAGCCGTTCGCCCTGCCCGATGGGATCGAAGATCAGACATGCGTAGCCCTGTCGTGCGAGACCTTGAGCGAACGACTGATAGGCCTCCGCCGCTTTGCCGTTGGCAGAATGTCCGCACGATCCAACGATGCCCGGCGCCGGCGATTTCTCCCTCTTGGGCAGGTAAAGATTTGCCGTGACCGGAAAGCCAGGGCGGCTCTCGAAGATGACCTTCTCGATCTTGTAAGCATCGCGCTCGACCACGCCGGTGACGGAGGCGTTCAGCGGCGTCTTCTCCGGCCACGGTCCGAAACACTGCTGAATCTTCGCGCGCACATCGCGCACATAGCCTTCCGCATCTTGTTTTGTGCGAAGCGCGGCGCGGCGCGTCCCTGCGGCTCGCGCCACCTCGCGCACGCGCCCCACGAAATACTCCTGCACCATGCGTGGAAAACGATTCAGGGGTGCCAGTTCGGCCGCTGAAGTGGCGTTTGCTTCGGCCGCGTTTACCAGCCCCACACCGTGGCCGCCGAGGGAGAATCCCGCAGCACTCAAGCCGACGAGTTTCAGGAGTTCTCGACGGTTCAGAAAATCGGCAGGTCGGGGGGATGCCATTCCGTCGTTCGATATACTCACGCCGTCCGCCCCATCAACTCCGGAATGGGGCGACCTTCGTTCACGAGGTGCGTCGGGCGGCCGTTGAAGTCGTTGATCGTGATCTTCGAGGCGTCGATGCCGAGGTGGTGGTAGATCGTCGAAAGGAAATCGCCGGGGCCGCAGGCGCGCTCGACCACGTCTTCGCCGCGCTTGTCGGTCGCGCCGATCAGACCACCGGTCTGGATGCCGCCGCCAGCCCAGATATTGGAAAACGCGCGCGGCCAGTGATCGCGGCCGGGCTGCACCGTGCCGGCAGGCGCGCTCGCATCGCCGGCACCGGTGCTGCGGTCGAAGCTGATCTTCGGCGTGCGGCCAAACTCGCCGGTGACGACAACGAGCACGCGCTTATCCAAGCCGCGGGAGTAAATATCTTCGATCAACGCGGTGACGGCCCGGTCGTAGTTCGGCATGCGGAAACGCAGCGCGTCGAACTGGTGCTGATTCACCGCGTGATCGTCCCAGTTTTGCACGCGTCCGCAGAGCGGTCCGCTCAGGCTGCTCGTGATGATCTCGACGCCCGACTCGACGAGGCGCCGCGCGAGCAGGAGTTGCTGACCCCAGCGATTGCGGCCGTAGCGGTCGCGCGTGGCCGGGTCTTCCTTGCTGAGGTCGAAGGCATCGCGCGT
>JBBQIZ010000121.1:0-13612 GCA_038325425.1 Chthoniobacterales bacterium | reverse complement strand
GTAAGTCGCCGAACTCACGATCAGCCGTACGAGGTGCTTCACGTTCCAGCCGCTCTCGCGGAACTCGACGGCCAGCCAGTCGAGCAACTCGGGATGCGACGGCCACTCCCCTTGCGCGCCGAGTTCATCGACCTGCGCGCTGAGCGCGTTGCCAAAAAACTGCCGCCAAAGCCGGTTCACGAAGACGCGCGCGGTCAGCGGATTCTCCGGCGCGACCAGCCACTTTGCGAGGTCGAGCCGCGTGAGGCGCTGACCCTCCGGCGGTGCGATCACTGGCGTGAGGAAATGCGGCGGCGCGGGCACGACGATCGGACCGGTTTCGTCCTGCCAGTTGCCGCGCGGCAACAGGCGCGTGATGAGCGGTTCCTGCCGTTCGGTTACGACGACCCGCGCGCGACCGCCGCGGTTGGCGAGGATTTCGCCGCGCATCCGGCGCGCTTCCACCAGCGCGGGACGATCCGCCGCGGTGCTCCAGAGATACCGCTCCACCAAGGCGGCATCAGGCTTCTCCGCCCAGATCGCCGCGCGCAGTCTTGCGTCCACGACCGCCAGTGGATCGCGGGCGGCGAGCGGCGAGAGCGAAAAACGCAGCGGCGCGTGGGTGTCGCCGTCGATGGTGACGACCAGCTTTTCCCCGGCGGCAAGCGTGAGCGGTGGGTCGAGTTGCCAGATGGAGGTCGCCCCTTTCGCGATTTGCTCCGGGCCAATCTTCCAGCCGCCCTGCACGCCGATGACTTCAAAGCCATTCGCGTAACGCGGATGCTTCGCATCAGCATCGGCGAAGGATATGCCGACGCCGCGCTCCTTGCCGTCCGTCCCGCGCACCGCGAGCGAGAGCTTGAGCCCGGTGCGTTGCGCGCCGTGATACGCCGGGTCGGTGATTTCACCCGTGCCCGGCACGATCTCCACGCGCAACGCCGCCCACGTGCCCGCGTCGATCTCGGCCACCGCGCGGAGTTTCTCCTCCTTGGTCGGCTTGCGCTGGAAACGCAGCACGCCGTCCGCTTCCACCACGAGCAGAGGCTCGACGGGCTGCGCGGTCTTCTTTGCACCGGTGACTTCCGGAGTTGGTTGGAGCGTTCGCCAGCCGTCGGGCCTCGCAGCCAGGAAGCCGCGCATCCGCTCGCGCCATGATTCGAGGGCTGCACGTTGTTTCGGATCGGCGAGCAGGCGCTGCGCAAGGCCGCTGATCTGTGCGCGATATTCCTCCTCCAGCCGCGCCGCGCGCTGTTGCAAATACGCGCTCGCGACTTCGATCTCGGGCGGGAACGGATGTTCGTTGCTCCAGCCCTTGAGCTCCGGATTCGGCGTGTAGGTGTAGTCGCTGTAAACGCCCCACTGCTTCACGTCGGCGAAGAACGCAGCCAGCGAATAGAAGTCCTTCGCGGTGATCGGGTCGAACTTGTGGTCGTGGCATTCGGCGCACTGGATGGTCGAGCCGAGCCACGCGGTGCCGACCGTGCGCACGCGATCCGCGGAATACTTCGCGAGGTATTCTTTCGACTGCGCCCCGCCTTCGCGCGTCACCATGTTGAGGCGGTTGAAGGCGGTCGCAACGCGCTGGGAATCCGTCGGTTTCGGGAGCAGATCGCCGGCGAGTTGCTCGATCGTGAATTGGTCGAACGGTTTGTTTTCGTTGAACGCGCCGATCACCCAATCGCGATACGGGAAGACGTTCACATTCTGGTCGCCGTGAAAACCGACCGTGTCCGCGTAACGCACGAGATCGAGCCACGGCACGGCCATCCGTTCGCCGTAGCGCGGCGAGGCGAGCAGCCGCTCGACCAGCGCCGCGTAAGCCGCGTCGCGGTTCTCGCGCTGTTCCCACGCTTTCGTAAAGACGTCCACTTCCGCCGGTGTCGGCGGCAGCCCCGTCAGGTCGAGCGTCATGCGGCGGATCAAGGTGCGCGCGTCCGCTTCCTTCGACGGCGCGATTTTCCGCTGGGCGAGTTCGCGGCGGATGAAAGCGTCGATCGAGTTCTTCGCGTCCGCGACCTGCGGCACCGCCGGGCGCGCTGGCGGAACGTAGGCCCAATGCCCGGCGTAAACCGCGCCTTCCGCGACCCAGCGTTTCAGGAGTTCCTTCTGGCCCGCGGTCAGCTTTTTGTGCGAGTCCGGCGGCGGCATCAGCTCGTCCTCATCCTTGGTGAAAAGGCGAACGATCAATTCGCTCTCATCCGGCTTCCCCGGCACGAACGCCTCCTTCTCCAGCGCCTCCTCGCGCACATCGAGCCGCATCTTTGCCTTCCGATGCGCCTTATCCGGACCGTGACAGGAAAAGCAGTTGTCCGAAAGGATCGGCCGGATGTCCCGGTTGTAGTCGATCTTGTCCGGCAGCGCCGCGAAGAGGGGCGCTGCGCACAGGATGGCCGCAGAGAAAAGGACGAGGGATTTCACGCGGCGGAAGATGCCACAGCGCGCCGGTCCGACAAAGACCGTGCGCTTACGGGATGGCGTAGGGAAAAGGGCTCCGGGTAGCGCGGGCCTCCGGCCCGCTGGTTTCCGCATCCTGCGGAAACCAACTTTCCGAACGCGATTTTTGGGAACGCAGAACCCGCGGAAATTTCGCAGCACCAAACTTCGGCGACCCTTCCGCGCGATATCCGCGTATTCCGCATTCCTCGCCACACGACGGACGAAGAAAGGAAGTCCGTCGGCGCAGGATGCGCCGACCAACGGGCCGGAGGCCCGCGCTACCCGGAACTCACTGACGCCGTCCAAACCGCGCGGTGATCGCTACTGCTTCAGCGTCAGGCGCAGCGTGGGCGGGGCGAGCGTCGGATGGCGATTCCCAGCGAAGCCGTGGACGGCACTGGTGTTCTTCGGCTCGGCGGTCTCACGCACCACGATCAGGGTGGCGTGGCGATTCGCATCGCCATTCAGAAACTCCGCGAGCTTCGGACCGCTGATCGCGTACGTGCCGCTGACCACGCCCCGCGGCGTGACAAACGAACCAAGCTTCACCGCCCGGCTGGTATCGACCGCGCCCGCATCGGGCACAAAAGCGGGCGCGCTTTCCCAAGTCAGCGTGTCCGCCGACCAGGCATCCTGCACGTCGTCGGTCAGGCCATAGACCGCGAAGGTGTGCTCGCCAGTGAGCGACGCGTAACCAAAACCCGTCGCCTCGAAATTGAGCGTGAGCGCGGCCTCTGCGACCTGCTTTCGACCGAGCAGAGCGAGGTCGAAGCGGAGAAAAGCCTTGCGCAGAAAACCCTCGGTTTTGGCGTTCTTCAACAGCAGCAGCGTATCGGAAAAATGGCGGTTCGTGCCGGGCGAGACGACGTAGCCGGCATCGCCGCTGCCGCCCGCGGTAGTCAGCGTCAGCGTCGGCGGACGCTGCGCGGTAGTCGTGCGGGCAAAGGCGTAGCGATCCGGCTCACTCTCCGATTTATCGGCCAGCTTGAAACGCTCCGCGGTGATCGCCGCAGATTCCTTCGTGAGCAGGCGCAGCTTCTCGCCGCTGCGGTCGTGCTGCAATTCCACCTCGCCTTGGAGGACCTGCACCTGCGCGCGCCCCGCGGCGTCGGTGCTGATGCCGAAGTCCGTTCCGTGATCGATCAGGCGCGCGTTCGCCGTCCCCACGACAAACCCTTTCGCTCGCTCCGGCACATGCGCGGTCAGCGCGCCGGTGTGCAAATAACAGGCGTTCGGGCCAGTGAGTTCGAGTTCCGCGGGGCCTTCGAGCGAGACCTCGGCGCCGCTTTGGAAAACCACGCGCGCCACCCCATCGGACAGCCGCAGTCGGCCCGCGCGCAGCTTCGAGCCCGGCGTGGTCGGCAGCGACGAGTTCTCCCAGCGCGCGCCATTCGTCTCGACGAGCGTGGCCAGCGGCTTCTCCGCCGGACTCGGCACAAACCACCAAACCGCGAAACCGACCGCAATCGCCGCAGCCAGCCGCAACCAGCGGCGCCCGAAACGCGCCGGAATCACAGTCGCAGGCGCTTCCTCGGGCAAAGTCCGCAGCACTTCGGCGAGCGGCAGATCGCCGATCCGGCTGGAGCTTTCTCGCAGCGCGGCTTGCTGGTGCATGAGTTCCACGTAGAGCCGGCGGAGCGCCGGATCGCCGAGCACCAGCGTTTCCAGCCGCGCGCGATCGTCGGCGGTGAAATCGCCGTCGAGCAGACGGTCACAGAGCTCGTGCAGTTCGACGGAAGAGTCAGGCGGGTTCATTTTCGGGACGGTTCAGATTTTTGGAAACGCAGTCGTGCAGGACGTGCCGCACACGGCTGAGCAAACGGTAGAGCGCGCCGACCGTGCGATCGAGGCGCGCGGCCATGTCTTCGAGGCTGAGACCTTCGTGATAGCGCAAGTGCAGCGCATCGCGGTGATCGGGCGGCAGCTTGGCCAGGCAATCGTGGAGCAGCCGCTCCCGCTGCTCCAGATGCTCGGCGCTGGTCTCCGCTTCATCAGCGACGACGCGGAGGAAATCGTCGGAAAAATCGAGCCGGTCGCGGTGCTTGCGTTTGCGAAAGGCGAGCACCTGATGAAACGCGATCTTCCGCGCCCACGCGCCAAAGTTCGTGCCGAGCTCGAACTTCCCGAAGTGCCGCCACATCACCACCTTCGCCTCCTGCAGAATGTCATCCGCGTCCTGCGGATGCGGCACCATCGTCATGACATACGCGCCGAGCAGCCGCTCGTGGCGGGCGAGCAGGAACACAAATTCTTCGGCGCGATCGGGAGGGGACATGGAGTGAGAGGGAATTGCTCCCCTGCTCAGGTAGTCCGCCCGCGGCGCTTTTTGGACGAATTTTTTGGTCCGCAATCCGCGACGCTGGACGACTCGGCGGGTAAAGCGTCAATGTGCGCCGCGCATTCGCTGATCTCGACCGCGTTTTCAACCACTCCACCCCATGAACCTTCTGCTCACTCGCTTCGCCGCCGCCTGCCTGCTTCTGCTCAACGTCACATTGGCCCCGGCCGGCCTCGCGGATCGCACGCTCGATATTTACTGGGTCGATGTGGAGGGCGGCGGGGCGACGCTCATCGTCACGCCGGCGGGCGAGTCGGTGCTCATCGATTCGGGGAATCCGTTTGAGCGCGATCCGGGGCGGATTCACAAGGTCGCCACGGAAGTTGCGGGCTTGAAGAAGATCGATCACCTGATCACCACGCACTTTCACACCGATCATTTCGGCGGGGCGGCGGAACTCTCGGCGCTCATCCCGATCGGCCAGGTGCATGACAACGGCATCCCGGAAACCAATCCCGATAATCGTCCGAACGACACCCGCTGGCCGATCACCATCGCGCCGTATCGGAACTTCCCGGCCGACGGGCGCAACGTCCTCAAGCCCGGCGGCAAAATCGCGCTGCGCCCATCGGACAGCGCACCGTCGATCGAGTTGCTCTGCGTGGCCGCAAAGCAGGAATTCATCGACGCGCCCGCCGGCGCCAAACCAAACCCGCTCGCGGCGCAGCACGTCGAGAATCCAAAGGACATGAGCGACAACGCGAACAGCATCGCGGTCCGGTTGAGCTTCGGCGGATTCCGGTTTTTCGATGGCGGCGATCTGACCTGGAACACCGAGGCGGCGCTGGTCACGCCGGTCAACCGCGTCGGCGAGGTCGATGTCTTTCAGGTCAATCACCACGGCCTCGATGTGAGCAACAACCCCGTGCTCGTCCACAGCCTCGCGCCGACGATTTCGGTTATGAACAACGGCCCAAAGAAAGGCACCGGCGATGCGACGATCGCCGCGCTGAAAAGCTCGCCCGGCCTCCAGGCCATGTATCAGGTGCATAAAAACATCCGGCCCGACGGGCAGAACACCGCGGACGAATTCATCGCCAATCGCGACGAGCAATGCGCCGCGCATTTCATCAAGCTGAGTGTCGCACCCGACGCAAAGACTTACACGGTCTCCATCCCCGCCACCGGCCACACGCGCACCTTCCTGACGCGCACACCGTAAAAGGCACGAGGCTACGCCATACTGAAGATCGCTATCTCTTCGACCTCGCGCGCTGCTTGACCGCGGCGTCATCGACCGGAGGAGAGCAATGAATGCTTGCGCAAAAAACGCCGCGCGCCGACTCTCCGCGCTCGTTTTGCCGCACTCGTTTTTCATCATCTTCTCTTCGGAAAGTTCGCCGTTCTCGCGGCGGCTGACCCCACCCTAGTGCTCGGTTTGTGAGCCGTTGAAAACCGCGGGGCTGGCGTGCCCCGGCGGCTGAGGCTCGCCGTTCTCCCCAGTGCTCCGCCCGGTTCGGCGGATCGCACGCTGCTTTTTTCCGGCGCACGGGCCGCGAGAAAGCTCACTCCAGCACCCGTGATTTTTCCCATTTCATGTTCACCAAAAATCTTTCCAACGAGTGGTTCTCCAACATCCGCGGCGATCTGCTCGCGGGCATCGTCGTCGCGCTCGCGCTCATCCCCGAGGCCATCGCCTTTTCCATCATCGCGGGCGTCGATCCGAAGGTCGGGCTTTACGCGTCGTTCTGCATCGCGGTACTCACGGCGATCTTCGGCGGACGGCCTGGCATGATCTCCGCGGCCACGGCGGCGACGGCGCTGCTCATGGTGAACCTCGTGAAGGAGCACGGCCTGCAATACCTGCTCGCGGCCACGGTGCTGACCGGCGTGATCCAGGTGATCGCCGGGGCGCTGCGCGTCGGCGGCGTGATGCGCTTCGTCTCGCGCTCGGTCATGACCGGCTTCGTCAATGCGCTCGCCATCCTCATTTTCCTCGCGCAGTTGCCGGAGTTCAAAGGCGCGGGCGTGACCGTGTATGCGATGGTCGCCGCGGCGCTCGCGATCATCTACCTCCTCCCGCGGCTCACCAAAGCGGTGCCGTCGCCGCTCGTCGCGATCATCGTGCTCACCGCCATCTCGATGATCTGGAAACTCGACGTGCGCACCGTCGGCGATCTCGGCGAACTGCCCTCGACGCTCCCGATTTTCCTCTGGCCGCAGGTGCCGCTGAATCTCGCCACGCTCTGGATCGTGCTGCCCTACGCGCTGGCCATCGCCGCCGTCGGCCTGCTCGAGTCGCTCATGACCGCGCAGATCGTCGATGAAATGACCGACACGCCGAGCGACAAAAACCGCGAATGCACCGGTCAGGGCATCGCAAATTTCGTCTCGGGATTTTTCGGTGGCATGGCCGGTTGCGCGATGATCGGGCAATCGGTGATCAACGTAAAATCGGGCGGCCGCGGCCGGCTCTCCAGTCTCGCGGCGGGCCTGTTCCTGCTCCTGCTGCTGGTCGTCCTCAACCCGTGGGCGAAACTGATTCCCATGCCCGCGCTGGTCGCGGTGATGATCATGGTCTCGATCGGCACGTTCTCGTGGGCGTCGTTCAAAAACCTGCGCGTGCACCCGAAGAGCACCAGCCTCGTCATGATCGCGACCGTCGTGGTCGTCGTCTGGACGCACAATCTCGCGCTCGGCGTCGGCGTCGGCGTACTGCTCAGCGCGCTGTCGTTTGCGAGAAAGGTCGCGCAGATCATCCGCGTGCGCAGCGAACTCGACGCCGCCACCGACACGCGCACCTACTTCGTGCAGGGCCAGGTTTTCTTCGCGTCGTCGCCCGAGTTTCTCGCCGCGTTCGATTTCAAGGAGGCGCTCGCCAGGGTGCGCATCGACGTGAGCCAGGCGCATTTCTGGGATCTTACCGCCGTCGGCGCCCTCGACAAGGTAGTGCTGAAATTCCGCCGCGAGGGTGCGGAGGTCGAAATCATCGGGCTCAATGAAGCCAGCGCCACGATCGTCGATAAGCTCGCCATGCACGACAAACCTGGCGCGCTCGACCGGATGCTCGAACATTAACCCAACCCCACACGAACATGCCCACCATCCTCGCCTGCACCGACGGCTCGACCTATGCGCCGAGCGTCTATCAACACGCCGCCTGGGCCGCCGCGCGCCTCGGCGCCAGCGTCGAAGTCCTCCACGTCCTCGATCATCACCGCGAACGCGCGCCGCACTTCGATTTCAGCGGCACCATCGGCATCGACGCCAGCCTGCACCTCACCGAGGAGCTGACGAAACATGAAGAAGCCGCGGGCCGCGTCGCGCGACTCAAAGGCAAGGCCATCCTCGACGACGCCCGCCAGCAACTCGCCGCCGCGGGCGTCGCCGACATCACCGCCACACAGCGCCACGGCACGCTCGTCGAGACGCTCGAAGAACTCGAGCCACGCTGCCAACTCGTCGTCCTCGGCAAACGCGGCGAACACGCCGACATGGCCAGAGGCCACCTCGGCGGCGAACTGGAGCGCGTCATCCGCACCGCCGTGCGCCCCGTGCTCGTCGCCGCACGCGCCTTCGAGCCGATCGAACGTTTCCTCCTCGCCTACGACGGCGGCCCGAGCGCGACCAAGGCGGTCGAGTTTGCGCTCGCCAGTCCGCTGCTCCGTGGCGCCGCGTGTCATCTCCTGCGCGCCGGCCACGTCGATGACCAGGCGAAATGGTATCTCGAAGAAACCGCCACGAAACTGCGCGCCGCCGGTTACGAAGTCATCACACACGCCGTCTCGGGCGAACCGGAAACGGTCATCGCGGAGACCCTGAAACGCGAAGGCATCCGGCTGCTCGTCATGGGCGCGTACGGCCATTCGCCGATCCGCGCGCTGATCCTCGGCAGCACCACCACGACGATGGTCCGCACCTGCGCCGTGCCGGTGCTCATGTTCCGCTGAAATGAGCGCCGATTTCGCCGAACTCGATTACCGCCAGACGCCGCTGGGCGAACTGACCCTGCGCCGCCGACGAGTCGCCGCGCTCGATGGACTGGAGGTCTTCGAGGTGAAGCTCGGTGACGCTTACCTCATGTCGAGCCTCTTCCACGAAGTCGAAGTCGCGCTCGCCGATCTCGGCCTCGCCGCGGTCGATGCGCCCGAGCTGGACGTGGTCGTCGGCGGGCTCGGGCTCGGTTACACCGCCGTGGCCGCGCTCAAACATCCGCAAGTGCGCTCGCTGCTCGTGGTCGATGCGCTCGATGCAGTCATCGAATGGCACGAGCGCGGACTCGTGCCGCTCGGCCCGGTGCTGACCGCCGACCCACGCTGCCGCTTCGTTCACGGCGATTTCTTCGCCCTCGCCGCCGCGCCGGAGCAGGGCTTCGATCCGCAAACGCCCGCGCGCCGCTTGCACGCCGTGCTGCTCGATATCGATCATTCGCCGAAGAATCTCCTGCACCCGCGCAACGCCGCGTTTTACGAACCCGCAGGCCTGCGCCGCCTCGCTGCGCAGCTCCATCCCGGCGGCGTTTTCGCCCTCTGGTCCGACGATCCCCCGGACGACGCCTTCCTAGCCACGCTGCGCGAAATCTTCACCACCGCCGAAGCGCACATCGTGAGTTTCCACAACCCACTGCTCGAACGCGACTCGGCGAGCACCGTCTACGTCGCCCGCAAGTTCTAGGCGTTCATTTCGCCGGCGGCTGTGCGAGACGCTGCGAGAGTTCGTAGGCGCTGCGTTCCACCCAGTTGTGCGCCAGTTTGCCGTCGCGCACTTCCCAGATGGCGATGCCGGTAAACTCGATCGGGCGGTCATCCGCCGCGGTGCCGAACATCCCGCGATTGCGCCCCGTGGCCCGCCAGCGCGAGACCACGCGGCCACCCTCGCCGCTGGAAAAAATATCGCGATTTTCCAGCCGCAGGTCGGCGACCTTGGTCTGGAAATTCCTCACCCATTCCTTGAACGCCGCGCGTCCCTGGACATCGCTGCCCGCCGTGGTGATGACGAAATCCTCGGTCATCAGCCGATCGATCAGCGCGAGGTCGTAGGGCGGATTCCACACGCCCTCCCAAAACTGCAGCAGCAGATGCTCGGGCGTGGGTTTGCCATCCTTGATCGCCTGGAGCGCCGACACGAGCCGTTGCGGCTCCGCGCGCTCGCGATAGTCGGCGTCGAGGAAGGCGTAAGTCACGGTGCCGTCCGTCGCGATCACGTAGGCCGCGGAAAGCGGGAGTTCATCCGAGGCGTCGCCGTTGCGTTCGTGAAGCTGCGCGCCTTTTTGCATGGCCGCGGCGACGTCGGGCGTCATTTTGAACACGATCCCGAATTCACGCGCCACGCGGTTGCCGACATCGGACAGGACCTGAAACGGCAGCTTGTTTTTCTTCGCGGTTTCGTCCGCGTGTTCGGGCAGCTCAGGGGTGAGCGCGACGAGTTGACCACCCGCGGCGGTGATCTCCGGCAGCTTTTCGGTCAGTGCCGCGAGCGCGAGATTGCAGTACGGGCACCAGCCGCCTCGATACCAGGTGAGCACCACCGGCCCCTTCTTTAACAGCTCGCTCAAGCGCGTGGCCTGGCCGTCCGCATTCTGCAGGGTGAAATCCGGGGCCTTTGCGCCCGTCTTGATGGCCCGCGCATAAATCCCGCTCGCCGCGACGCTGTCGATCCCGGCTTGATAACTCTGCGCCTTGTCCGCCGGCGCGGTTTTTAGGAATTCCGCGCGGCGGGCGTCGAGGCGTTCCTTCAAGGTCTCCGCCTGCGCCTCGGGCGCGCCACCCCAGGCCAGCGCCAGCGCAGCAACGAGCAGATGGGTCATGGGAACGCGCAGAATCGAGGTCGGAGTGGTTTTCATCAGGCGGGCAGACAGTAGTGCATTCATCCCGAAGGCGAAAGGAGCGGTCTGCGTCGGCAGGCTTGTCCAACGCGCACCCCCGGCCCGACCTCCGGCCCTGAACCACCCTCGTCGGCCCGCCGCCAGGAAGCCGTTTCGTTCTAAGAAACGGCCTCGTCCGCGCCTCACCTAACGCGTGCTTTTGCCTTCGTCTTCCACTCACCACCCGTGCCGTTCCCGTCCGTCCATCCTCGTGACGGCGCTTTCGGCGTGGCTGATTGCTGCGGCCAGCGGAGTCGCGGCTGCGCCCGAGCATCCTGGCGCCAAGGTTTACCAGCAGATGTGCGCCGATTGCCACGGGAAGAAAGGCGAAGGCGTGGCGGAGAAATACGACGATCCGCTGGTCGGCAATCGCAGCGTCATTTCCCTCACGAAGTACATCTCGCGCACCATGCCGGAGGGCAAGGAAGGGACGTGCGTCGGCGAGGACGCGGAGAATGTGGCCGCCTACATTTTCGACGCGTTTTACTCGTCGGCGGCGCAGGCGCGGAACAATCCGGTGCGCGAAAGCCTGACGCGGCTGACCGTCGCGCAGTATCAGAATTCGGTCGCCGATCTGATCGGGCGTTTCCGGGGCGGTTCGGATCGGCCCTTCGGCGGCGAGCGTGGGCTGAAGGCCCGGTATTCCGGCGGGAGATTGGAGGTGTTCGGCCCGTCTCTGAAGGAGGAGGACAACAAGGTGGAGCGGGACGTGTTGAAGCGCCGCGCCAAGGAACGAATCAGTTTCGAGAAGCGCGACACGCAGGTTGCCTTCCACTACGGCACGCAGAGTTCCGAGCCGGGGCGGCTGCGAGCAGATGAGTTCAGCACGCGCTGGGATGGGTCGATCCTCGCGCCGGAGACGGGCATGTATGAATTCATCGTCCGGACGGAGAACGGCTTCCGGCTTTACGTGAACGACACGAAGGACCCGATCATCGACGGCTGGGTGACGCCCGGCCCGACGGTGCGTGAGGAAAAGAAAAGCGTCTTCCTGCTCGGCGGTCGCGCGTATCCGATCTCGCTCGAGCATTTCAAATACAAGGAGAAGAGCGCTTCGGTGGAGCTGCTCTGGAAACCGCCGCATGGCCGGGTGAGCAGGATTCCGCAGTCCCATCTCGTGCCCCAGAGCTGGCCGGCGACGATGGTGGTGACGACGACTTTCCCGGCCGATGATCGCAGCGATGGTTACGAACGCGGGACGACGATCTCCAAGGAATGGGATCAATCCACGACCTACGGCGCACTGGAAGTGGCGGCGCATGTCGAACCACAACTCGATGGCCTGGCGGGCACAAAAAGCGGCGCGCCGGATCGCGTGGAAAAGCTCAAGGATTTTTCGCGGCGCTTTGTCGAGGCGGCGTTCCGGAGGCCACTCACCGAAGAACAGCGCCATAGTTCGGTCGAGCGGCATTTTACCGATGCGCCGACGCCCGAGATCGCCGTGAAACGCGTGGTCCTGCTCGCGCTCAAATCCCCGCGCTTCCTTTATCCGGAACTCGCGCACGAAGAGACGTTTGACGACTGGCGGGTCGCGGCGCGATTGGCGGCGAACCTGTGGGATTCGATCCCCGATGCGCGGCTGGCGCGCGCGGCCGCCGAAGGTAAACTCAAGACGCCGGAGCAGGTCGCGAAGGAAGCCCAGCGCATGATCGCCGACCCGCGCACCAAGGCGAAGCTGCACGGCTTCTTCCACCACTGGCTGGAGCTGGAGCGTGCGGAAACCGCGGGGAAAGATCCGAAGTCGTTTCCCGGATTCGATGAAACGATGATGGCCGATCTGCGCGAGTCGCTCTGGCGGTTTGTCGATGACGTGGTCTGGAGCGACCAATCCGACTACCGCCAGCTCATCGCCGCCGATTACCTCTGGCTGAACGAACGGCTCGGGAAGTACTACGGCAAGCCGGTCGCGGGCGAAGGTTTCCAGCGCGTGAGCTTCGATCCGAAACAGCGCGCGGGCGTGGTCACGCACCCCTATCTGCTCGCGTCGCTCTCCTACGCGCGCACCACTTCGCCGATCCATCGCGGCGTTTTCCTCAGCCGCAATATCGTCGGTCTCGCGCTCAAAAATCCATCCGTCGCGGTGGCCTTCGAGGATGCGAAATTCGACCCGACGCTGACCATGCGCGAGAAGGTCGAGGAGCTGACCAAAAACGTCTCGTGCATGGGCTGCCATTCGACGATCAATCCACTGGGCTTCAGCCTCGAGAACTTCGACGCCGTCGGTCGCTGGAGGACCAGGGATAACAACAAGCCCGTCCACGCGAAGGACGAGTTCGATACGGACGACGGCCGCACCATCACCATCACCGGCCCGAAGGACGTCGCGAACTACGCGCTCGGGAGCGAAAGCGCGCACCGCGCTTTTGTCCGCCAGCTTTTCCATCATACGGTGAAGCAACCGACCGCGGCGTTCGGCGAGCCGACGCTGGACACCCTGCGCCAGCATTTCGCGGCGAACGGTTTCAATATCCAAAAACTGCTGACCGAAATCGCGATCACGTCCGCCGCGCACGGCCTCACCAGACCCGCGCCGCCCAAGGTCGCGCAAAACTCATCCAAGCCATGAACCACCTGCTCAACCGCCGCCAATTTCTCCGCGACCTCGGCGTCTCCGCCGCCGCGCTGCCCTTTCTCGCCGGCCTGCCCTCGCTGAATGGCGCGCCGCTCCCGCAGCGCCGCCAGCGGGTGATCATCATGTTTTCACCGAACGGCACGCTGCCGAATGACTTCTGGCCGGACGAAGCGGGCGGCGCGCTTCATTTCAAATCGATCCTCGAACCCCTCGCGCCGTTCAAGGATCGCACGCTCCTGCTCAAGGGCGTTTACAACAAGATCCGGGGCGACGGCGACAATCACATGCGGGGCATGAGCTGTCTGCTCACCGCGAGCGAACTGCTGCCCGGCAGCATCCAGGGCGGGGGCGGCAATCCGGCGGGATGGGCGGGCAGCATCTCGATCGATCAGGAGATCAGGAATTTCTACCAAAGCCGCCCGGAGACAAAGACGCGTTTCGGTTCGCTGGAATTCGGCGTCGCCGTGCCGAACCGCGCCGATCC
>JBBQIZ010000120.1:0-13657 GCA_038325425.1 Chthoniobacterales bacterium | reverse complement strand
CTCCGCCGCGGCATCCTCAACGCCCTTTGCCGCCTCGCCAACCAGGACGCGCCCTACACCGATCCGAAAGTCTGGTGGGGCACGCGCCCCGACACCAGCGGCCCGGTGTATCAGCCCATCGCGTGGAGTGAGACGGAGACGATCACCGCCGCGCTGAAGACCGCGCTCGAAGCCAGCAACGAAGACGACGCGAAGTGGCTCGTCGCGCGCATGTATGCCACCAAGGTCGCCTATCCCGGCCTCGTCGAACTCATGCTCGCCAAAGCCGGCGGCGACACGCCGGCCAAACTCACCGCCCTCGAAGGCATGATCCGCGCGGACAATTCGCTCCCGCCCGAAGGCGTCGCGGTGCTCCAGACGATCGCCACCGATGAAAAAGAAGCGCCCGAGCTGCGCGTCCGCGCGCTGCGCGTTTTTCAGCGCTGCGCCGACAATGGCAGCGTCTTCCCCGGCGCGATGGCCGCTTTCGCTCCGCTCGCCGGACACGACATTCCCGATGCGAAGATTAAGAGCGTCTTCGAGGACTTCACCCGCGGCTCCGTGAACGGTAAATGGGTCGGCGATTACACCAAAGCCCTCGCCGCCGATGACGCGCCAAAACGCCTGCTCGCCGCGACCGTGCTGGTCAATCTCTCGACCGGCAAAGTCGGCCGCGAAAACGAGCGCGAAGCCGCGAAGAAGGCCGTGGACAAAGGATTTGCCAAGCCCGAGAGCGCCGCCGCGTTGCTCACCGCGATCGCCCGCACCGGCGCCAAGCCGCTCGCCGAGCAGGTCAAAGCGCACCTCAATCACCCAAACAACGCCGTCGCCGAGAGCGCGCTCTTTGCCTTCCAGAAACTCGGGCTGAGCAACGAAGCGAAGCCGTCGAAGACCATCGGCGAAATGAGCTATGAGGAGGTCTTCACGGCCGTGCAAAAAGGCGGCGACGCCAAGGCTGGGCAGGAGCTTTTCCTGCGCGCCGCGTGCATCGCCTGCCACACGATCCAAGCCGATGAACCGCCGAAAGGCCCGGTCCTGAGCGCCGTCGCCAAGATCTACGACCGCGCCGCGCTGACGGAATCGATCCTCAAGCCGAATGCGAAGATGGCGCAGGGTTTCGAGAGCGCGTGGATCAAGACGAAGAAAGGCGAGCAGTTCGAGGGCTTCGTGACGCGCGAAGGCGGCGCCAATCTCGATCTGCGCAATGTCGCCGGCCAGACCGTGCTCATCGAGAAAGCGGACATCGCCGAGCGCGGTCATCGCGAGCAATCGATGATGCCCGAAGGCCTGATGAACGCCTTCACTCCCGCCGAGTTGGCGCATCTGCTCGCCTGGATGGAGTCGCTGAAGAAATAGCGCGGGCAGCGGATCGCGCTGTGCGCGTAAGTTCCGAGCACCGCATTTCCGGCGGCCGCGATGAGTGCGCCCAAAACGCCTGGAACAGCGTTCCGCAGATAAACGGCGAGCCAGCCGATGAGGGGCGGGCTTTGGCTTGTCCGCCCGCTCTCCTATTGCGGTTGGCTTGCCGATTGCTATACCTCGCCATGTCGAGTCGGTCAGCGGTTTACTTACCTTCAACCTCTTTGTGATCTCTCTCTCCCGTTCGCTGAAGTTCTTTGTTCTCCTAGTGTTCGTAGGGTTCGGCGCTCTGGCCGCCGTGCTGGTTCTCTCGACCGCCGCGCGGGACTCCGTCCGTCCCTACGTCCAGGAGGCACGCGCCATTCTGGACGAGGCCAAGACGTTGATTTCGCAGAAGGATGATGCGGAAAAGAAAAAGGACCAACTCCCGCTGCGCACCGCGGCAGAGATTCTCCAGACCGTGCAATTGCCCGAGGGCTACGAGGCGACGGTCTTCGCGCTGCCGCCAAATGGGGCCTACCCGACGAGCGTGAGCGCCGCGCCCGACGGGACCATCTTCGTCGCGATGGACACCAACGGCTCGCTCGAACGCACCCGCAACACGGGTCTGCGGCGGCATCTTTCCGGCAAGCCTGGCAAGCCGGGGAAAGTCGTGCGCATGCGCGACACCGACGGCGACGGGCGCGCCGATGAGTTCAAGACTTTCGCTGAGATGGAAAGCCCGCGCGGGGTGATTTGGGACGGTCCCCGCGGCGCGGGGCCCGGCACGCTTTACGTGGTGTACCCGCCGAAGCTGACCGCGTTTCACGATACGGATGGGGACGGCGTGGCCGACAAGGAAGAGGATCTGCTGACCGGCCTCGGCTTCGATCTGAGCTTCCGCGGCGCGGATCACACCACCAACGGCGGTCGGCTCGCGATCGATGGTTTCATTTACATCGCCGTCGGCGATTACGGTTTCACCAAGGCGGTCGCCAAGGACGGCACCACGCTCTCCATGCGCGGCGGCGGCGTCATTCGCATCCGCCCCGATGGCACCGGTTTCGAGATCGTGGGACGTGGCCAGCGCAATATCTACGACGTCGCGGTCTCGCCGACGCTCGACCTTTTCACGCGCGACAATACCAACGACGGCGACGGCTGGGATGTGCGCCTGAGCTTCGTTCCGCCCGGCGCACATTTGGGCTACCCGTTTCTTTTCAAGTCCTTCCCGGAGGACATGCTCCAGCCGCTCTTCGACTACGGTGGCGGTTCGCCGTGCGGCGCCTTGTGGCTCGATGAACCCGGGCTGCAAAACGGCCTTTACACCGTCGAATGGGGCCAGAGCGCCATCATGTATCATGATCTGAAACAGGCCGGCGCGGGCTGGGTGGTGGGGGAGAGTGGCGGGCCGGAAGGTGTGCCGCCGCCGGAGCATTCCAAAGGTGGTCAGACCGCGTGGCTGAAACTCGTGCGCCCCACCGATATGGATGTGGACGCGAGCGGCGCGCTTTTCATCACGAGCTGGGAAGGCGCGACTTTCACCTACAACGGTCCGAACGCGGGCTATGTGCTCCGCGCGACTAAGAAAGGTAGGGAAGGAGCGGCGCTGCCCGATCTGAACCAGGCGAGCAGCGGAGACCTCGCGAAACTGCTTGGTTCCGATAGCGGAGTCCGCCGGCTGGCGGCGCAGCGGGAGTTGATCCGGCGTGGTCCACCGGCCGCGGATTTAACCGCCGAGCTTTTGAAAGTCATCGCCTCCGACGCCACGCCGCTCGCCGGACGCATCGCGGCTCTTTACACGTGGAAGCTGATCGGACCGCCGGATGTGAATGCCGCGATCGCGAGTCTGGCCGTCACCCAGCCGGATCTCCGGGAATGGGTGGTCCGCGCTCTCGGAGACGATCGGTCGGTGGCCGCGCAAATGGAAATCCCCTTGCCGCAATCCGGCGCGGAGTTGGCGGAAACGAACCCGGAGCGCCGCGCGACGATCGGCGCCGTCTTGGTGGCCGCGCTGGCCGATCCTGCAGCGCGGATTCGCGCCGCCGCGATCATGACGCTGCGCCGCTTGGGGAAGGCGGAAGCGGGGGCAGCCATCGTTCCGCTGGTCGCGGACCCGGACCCGGTGATCTCGCATCTTGCGGTGCGGGCGTTGAGCGAGTTAAAGGCCGCGCAACCGTGCCTCGCCGCGTTGGATTCCAGCGAAGTCGCAGTGCACCCCGGCGCCTTGCGCGCGCTCTATGGCATCTACGAACCAGCGGTCGTCGATGGGCTGATCGAGCGTCTGGCCAAAGCGAGTCAGACCTCCACCCTGGCCGCGGCGACGAGCGCGGACGGAATATCCGCACCAGATTCCCTGCGCCACGGCATTCTCAATGCCCTGTGCCGGCTGGCCAATCAGGACGCTCCTTTCAACGATTCGAAGGCCTGGTGGAATATCCGCCCGGATACCACGGGGCCGATTTATGAGCCCACCGCGTGGAGCGAGACGGCGAAGATCACGGCCGTGCTCAAGCAAACGCTCGAAGCCGCGCCGGACGACGAGGCGCGGTGGCTGGTCGCGCGCATGTATAAAACGAAGGTTGCCTACCCGGGTCTCGTCGAACTCATGCTCGCCAAAGCGGGCGGCGACACCCTCGCCAAACTGACCGCCATCGAAGGTATGATTCGCGCGGACAACTCGCTTCCGCCGGAAGGCATCGCCGCGCTCCAGAGCATCGCCACCAGCGAACAGGAGCCGCCCGAGTGGCGCGTCCGCGCCTTGCAAATCTTCCAGCGCTGCGCGGGCAATGAAACCGTCTTCCCGGGCGCCCTCGCCGCATTCGCTCCGCTGGCCGGTCGCGATCTTCAGGATGCAAAAATCCGCGGCGTCTTCGAGGATTTTACCCGTGGCTCGGCCAACGGGAAGTGGGTGGAGGATTACCGCAAAGCGCTCGCCGCCGATGACGTTCCGAAACGCCTGCTGGCCGCCACTGTCCTGGTCAATCTTTCCACGAGCAAAGTCGGCTCCGATACCGAACGCGACGCCGCCAAGAAGGCCGTGGAGCAAGGCTGGGCCAAGCCCGAGAGCGCCGCCGCGCTGCTCACCGCCATCGGTCGGACCGGCGCGAAGCCGCTCGCCGATCAGGTCAAGGCGCATCTCAATCACCCGAACAACAGCGTCGCCGAGAGCGCGCTTTTTGCCTACCAGCAGCTCGGCCTCAAAGAAGGCGCGGTCGCAAAGACGATCGGCGAATTGAGTTACGAAGACGTTTTCGCCGCGGCGCAGAAGGGTGGCGACCCGAAAGCCGGGCAGGAGCTGTTCCTGCGCGCCGCGTGCATCGCCTGCCACACGATCAACGCCGATGAGCCGGTGAAAGGCCCGGTCTTGAGCGCCGTCGCCAAAATCTATGACCGCGCCGCGCTCACGGAATCGATCCTCAAGCCGAACGCGAAGATGGCGCAGGGCTTCGAGAGCGCGTGGATCAAGACGAAGAAGGGCGAGCAGTTCGACGGCTTTGTGACGCGCGAGGCTGCCGATAGCCTCGATCTGCGCAACGTCGCCGGCCAGACCATCTACCTGCAAAAAGCCGACATCGCCGAGCGCGGCCGGCGCGAGCAATCGATCATGCCCGAGGGCCTGATGAACGCCTTCACGCCCGGCGAGCTGGCCAACCTGCTCGCGTGGATTGAGTCGCTGAAGCAGTAAGCCCGCGCCGCGTTGTTCGCGCGGATGGTCCGTCCTTTCCACGGCCGCGTGCGCCCGCTATAGCCCACGCCATGCAACTTCTCCCCAGTCTCATCGCGGCCGTGGTTGCCGCAAACGCTGCGTTCGCCCAGGACGCCGTGCGCCCCGCGCCGATCGACGCCCGCATGATGCAGATGCCCGCGGTCTCGCATACTCAGATCGCCTTTGTCTATGCGGGCGATATTTGGATCGCGCCCAAGGCCGGCGGCACGGCGGTGCGGCTCAGTTCGCCGCGTGGGACGGAGCAATTTCCGCGGTTTTCGCCCGATGGCCTGCAGCTCGCGTTTAGCGCCAACTACGACGGCAACGTCGATCTCTACGTGATGCCGGCGAGCGGGGGAGAGCCGCGGCGGATCACGCATCACGGGGCGAGCGACCGGCTGCTCGGCTGGGCGCCCGACGGGAAATCGCTGCTCTTTTCCTCACACCGCACGAGCTTCACCGAGCGCGTGTCGCAGATCTTTCAAGTGCCGGTGGCGGGCGGACCGGCGGAGAAGCTGCCGCTGGCCTACGGCGAGTTCGGCGCCCTTTCGCCCGATGGCAAGAAGATCGCCTTCACCCCGATCTCGACGGACTTCGCGACGTGGAAACGCTACCGCGGTGGGATGGCGCCGGACGTGTGGCTCTTCGATCTTGCGACGAAGACGGCGGAGAATGTGACGCGCGATGAGGCCAATGATTCGCAGCCGATGTGGCACGACGACACGCTTTTCTTTCTCTCCGATCGCAATGGCCGGCAGCGCGACAACATCTGGGCCTACGACACGAAGACAAAGCAGACGCGGCAGGTCACGCGCTACACGGATTCGGACGTGCATTTCCCGAGCGTCGGGCCGGACGAGATCGTCTATGAAACCGACGGGCGGCTCTACCTGATGGACCTGCACACCGAGCAGTCGCGCGAGGTGAAGATCAATGTCATCACCGACCGCGCGACCTTGCGCCCGCGGGCGCAGAACGTCAGCGGGCTGATCCGCAACGGGACGATTTCACCGACCGGGAAGCGGGCGCTTTTCGAGGCGCGCGGGGACATCTTCAGCGTGCCCGCCGAGCACGGCATCGTGCGCAACGTGACGGAATCGAGCGGGTTCGCGGAGCGTTTTCCCGCGTGGTCGCCCGATGGGAAATGGATCGCCTATTTCAGCGATCGCAGCGGCGAGTATGAGCTCACGTTGCGTCCCGCCGATGGGAAAGGCGCGGAGCAGAAGGTGACGAATCTCGGGCCCGGTTTCCGCTATCAGCCGCAGTGGTCGCCGGACGGGAAGAAGCTCGTTTTCATCGATCAGGCGATGCGCATTTTCCTCTGCGATCTGGCGGCCAAGAAATGCACGGTCATCGCCAAACAGATGTGGATGTACGAAGGCGAGTTGGCGCGCTTCACGGTGAGTTGGTCGGCGGACAGTCGCTATTTTGCCTACGCGGCGGACCAGGAAAACCGGCAGACGGCCATCGCCATCGTGGATGCGCAGGAGAAGAGCGTGCGCCGGGTGACGAGCGGCTTTTACGATGATGATCTGGCCGTCTTCGATCCCGAGGGAAAGTATCTCTATTACCGGTCAAAGCGCATCTTCGAGCCGATCTACAGCGAGTCGGATTCGTCGTGGATCTATGCGAACGGGCACAGCCTCGTGGCCGTGCCGCTGCGCGCCGACGGACCTTCGCCGCTTGCCCCGCGCAATGACGAGGAGCCCGTAAAACGTACGCCACCCGTGCCCGCGAAGCCGGAGGAAAAAAAGGACGAGCCGCCAAAATCCAGCGAAGAAAAGAAGGAGGAACCCAAGCAGAGCGAGCCGAAGAAGGAGCCTGCGCCGGGTGGCGAAACGGCGCTCAACGAACAGAAGCCGCCCGCCGATCCGAACATCCTGACACCGGTCAGACCCAGCGTTTCGCCGGTCCCACCCGCACCGCCCAAACCGAAAACCGTGGCGATCGATTTCGACGGCTTTGAAGCCCGCGGCGTAGTGCTGCCGGTGGGCGGTGGACGCTTCGACAATCTGCAGGCGGTGCCCGGCCGGGTGATCTTCCGCTGGCCGCCGCGGATCGGCGCGCGCAAAGGCAACGCGCCGCTTTCCTACTACGACCTCGAAAAGCGCGAGGAGAAGATGATCCTCGATGACTGCGGCGGCGCGGAGCTTTCCGCCGATGGCAAAAAGCTACTCGTCAAAAAGGGCGCGACGTGGGGAATCATCGCCATCGCAGAAAATCAGAAGCTGGCCAAACCGCTGGCCACTGGCAGCCTCGAAGCAGTCGTCGATCCGCCGGAGGAATGGCGCCAGATTTTTACCGATGCGTGGCGGATCGAGCGCGATTATTTCTACGATCCCGGCCTGCACGGTGTGGATTGGAAGGGGCAGCGCGCGCGTTACGGCAAGCTGCTCGACGACGCGGTGACGCGCAGCGATCTCAATCACATTCTCGGCGAAATGCTCGGCGAACTGAACGTCTCGCACGCCTATCGCGGCGGCGGTGATCTCGAAGACGCGCCGGGCCGCAGGGTCGGGTATCTGGGCTGCGACTTCACCTTGGAGCAGGGGGCGTATCGCCTGGCGCGCATTCTCGAAGCCGCGGCGTGGGACAAGGAGCGTTCGCCGCTTCTTCAGCCGGGAGTGAAGGTGCGGCCGGGCGACTGGCTGCTCGCGGTGAATGGCCGTGCGCTCGATGTCCGCGAGGAACCGGCGGCAGCTTTCCAGGGGCTGGCCGACAAACCCGTGATCCTGACCGTGAACGACAAGCCGACCCGCGAAGGCGCGCGCGAGATCCTCGTGCAGACCCTCGGCAGCGAAGCGGCGCTGCGCCACAAAGCCTGGGTGGAAGCCAATCGCCGGCGCGTCGAAGCGGCCAGCGGTGGGCAGATCGGCTACATTTACGTGAAGAACACCGGGCAGGAGGGGCAGAGCGAATTGTATCAGCAATTCCGCGCGCAAGTCGCGAAGCCCGGCCTGATCATCGATGAACGCTGGAACTCCGGCGGGCAAATTCCCGACCGCTTCATCGAACTGCTCGGACGCAAAGTGACGAACTACTGGGGCGTGCGCGACGGGCGCGACTGGCAGACGCCGACGATCGCGCACACCGGCCCGAAAGTCATGCTGGCCAATGGCTGGAGCGGCTCGGGCGGCGATTGTTTCCCGTGGCTCTTTCGCGAAAACCAGCTCGGCTCAATCATCGGCACGCGGACCTGGGGCGGGCTGATCGGGATGACCGGCGCGCCCACATTGATCGACGGAGGGACCGTCACCGTGCCGACCTTCAGCATCTTCGACCGCGAGGGAAAATGGATCATCGAAGGCTACGGCGTCGATCCTGACATTGCGGTGGTCGATGATCCGGGCGAACTCGCGCAGGGCCGCGACCCGCAGCTTGAAAGGGCGATCATCGAGGTGCAGAAGTCCCTCGCGCAAAACCCGCCGTCGTCCCCAAAGAAGCCCGCCTATCCCATCCGCATCCCGCAGTAAGACGCGCCTCCTCTTATTCTTGATCTTGTTCTTACTCTTACTCCCCGGCGCGCCGACAGCTTAAGAGTAAGCGTAGGAGTAGGAGTAGGAGTAAGAGTAAGAATCCTTTCCACCGCCATGAATCCGCAGCCCCTCCCACCCGCCCTTGCCACCGCCGCCACCAGCGGCGATCCCGCCACCGTGCTCGCCGCCGCGCTGGCCCACTTCGGCTGCCAGGCCGGCACCGTGCATCTCGTCCGCGGCGGCGTGCTTAAGCTGGCCGCGCATCAAAACATCCCGGCGCAGGTGGTGGCGATCGTCGAGACGGTGCCGATCGGCAAAGGCATTGCCGGATTAGCCGCGGAGCGACGTGAGCCGATTACGATTTGCAATTTGCAGACGGACACCAGCGGGCAGGTGCGCCCCGGCGCGAAGGCCACGGGCATGGAAGGTTCGCTGGCCGTGCCGATGCTCGCGGGCGGCGAATTGCGCGGAGTGCTCGGCATTGCCAAAGCCGGCGCCTACGACTGGCCGGCCGAGGAAAGCGCGCTGCTGCAACAACTCGCGGCCGCGCTCGCCGAACGGATCGCGCCCTGATCTGTTCGGCGTGATGAAAGTGTTTCGATCTCCAGCGAATCCCCGCTGGCCAGCGGCGTGGATCGTCTCGGCGGCGTTCGCTTTCGCGCCGATGGGATGGTGCGAGACTCCGGCGATCGCCGTCCCGCCGATGACCGCGAGACCCGCGGCGCAAGCTGCAGAGCCGCAGTTCGCGCCCGACACGCCGCTCGAAGCGGCACCCGATCTGCCGCGTTCCTATGCGCCGCAGATCGACGCGATCACGCTTTTTCCCGATCCCGGCGAATGGCCGCCCGCCAGCTTCAATGATCAGCGCTTCGGTTACGTGCTCCACGGCAGCGCCGGCGCGAGTTACGAGAGCAACGTTTTCATTCAGCCGACGAACGCGCAGGAGGATTTCATCTTTCGCATCGCCCCCGCGATCGCCCTGGGTTGGGGGGATTTCAAAGCGGAGGTGCCGCGCCCCTCGTAATCGCGCCCTTCGAGATATGCATTCACTTCCGCGGACATCCGTTCGTGGAAATCGTAGCGCGCCGTGATCGCCGCCGCGGTCCGCATCTGCGACGCGCGCGTGCCGAGATCTTCATCCGACAGATTCTAGCGGAGCTTCGACGCGACGACGCTCGCCGTGCAGTTCAACGTGTATTTCTGACCGCCGCCCGCCGCGACTTACGAGAGTAGCGTGCGCAGGTAGTCCGCGTAGGAAGTCTTGCCGAGATCCTCGATCAGCGTGCGCAACTGGTTGCGCGTGATCCAACCTTTGAGCAGCGCGATTTCCTCGATGCACGCGATCTTCAGGCCTTGGCGGTTTTGAATGACCCGGACGAAATCCGCGGCTTCGAGCAGCGAATCGTGCGTCCCGGTATCGAGCCACGCGAGGCCGCGGCCGAGTGTCTCGACGTGGAGCAGCCCGCGCTCGAGATAGAGCCGGTTTAGATCGGTGATTTCGAGTTCGCCGCGCGGCGAAGGTTTCAGGCTGCGCGCAAGATCGACGACCTCTTCGTCGTAGAAGTAAAGCCCCGGCACGGCGTATTTCGATTTTGGCGCGGTCGGTTTCTCCTCCAGCGAAACCGCGACGCCTTCCGCGTTAAATTCCACCACACCGTAGGCCTCGGGATTCTTCACGTAATAGCCGAAGATCGTCGCGCCTTTGGTTCGGGCAGTCGCGGTTTGCAGCGTCTTGGGAAAGTCGTGGCCGTAGAAAAGATTGTCGCCGAGGACGAGGCACGCCGGCGCTCCGCCGAGGAAGTCCGCGCCGATGAGGAACGCCTGCGCGAGACCGTCCGGTTTGGCCTGCTCGGCGTAAGAAATTTCGAGACCGAACTGTCGGCCGTCGCCGAAAAGCCGCCGGAATTGCGGAAGATCGTGCGGCGTCGAGATGATCAGGATTTCCCGGATGTCGGCCATCATGAGGACGGACAGCGGGTAGTAGATCATCGGCTTGTCATAGACCGGCATGAGTTGCTTGCTCACCGCGCGGGTCACGGGATAAAGCCGGGTGCCGGAGCCTCCGGCGAGGATGATGCCTTTGCGATTCATGAGTGAGGAGCGGTTTTCGGAGGGACACGCTCCTGCGTGTCCGATGGAGGTAAGATTTTGGTCGGGAAAATCAAAAGGTTGGGACGCGCGGGAGCGCTTCCCTCCGGGGTTTCTAAAGCGTGCCGAGGCGTTCCTGACGGTATTTGCCGGTGGTGATGTCTTCGCACCACGGTTGATTACTGAGATACCACTCGACGGTTTTGCGCAGGCCGGTGGCGAAGGATTCCGCGGGCTGCCAGCCGAGTTCGCGGGTGATCTTCGCGCAGTCGATGGCGTAGCGGCGGTCGTGGCCGGGACGGTCTTTGACGAAGGTCTTGAGCGTCGTGTAGCTGGTGCCAGCGGCGCGCGGGCGGAGTTCGTCGAGCAGCGCGCAGAGCGTGTCCACGACATCGAGATTCGGCTGCTCGTTGAGGCCGCCGACGTTGTAGGTTTCGCCGACGCGGCCGCGGTCGAGCACGAGGCGGATCGCCGTGGTGTGATCGCGCACGTAGAGCCAGTCGCGGATGTTCTGGCCGTCGCCGTAGATCGGCAGCGCGCGCCCGTGGAGCGCGTTCTGGATCATCAGTGGAATGAGCTTTTCGGGAAATTGCAGCGGGCCGTAATTGTTCGAGCAGTTCGTCGTCAGCACCGGCAGGCCGTAGGTGTGGTGAAACGCGCGCACGAGATGGTCGCTGCCCGCTTTGCTCGCGGCGTACGGGCTGTTCGGCGCGAAGGGCGTCTCCTCGGTGAACGCCGGATCCTGCGGGCGCAGCGAACCGTAGACTTCGTCGGTCGAGACGTGGAGAAAACGGAACGCGCTCTTTTTCTCGGTCGCGAGCTGGTTCCAATAAGCGCGCGCCGTCTGCAGCAGGCGGAGCGTGCCGACGACATTCGTCTGCACGAAGGCCTCGGGCCCGTCGATCGATCGATCGACATGCGACTCCGCGGCGAAGTTCACCACCGCGTCGATCGCATGCTCCGTGAGCAGCTTCGCGACGAGTTCGCTATCGCCGATGTCGCCTTCGACGAAGACATGCCGCGCATCTTTTTCGACCGGCCGCAGGCTGGCGAGATTGCCGGCGTAAGTCAGCAGATCGAGATTCACCAGGCGCTCGACATCGGTGCGCCCGGTCAGTTGCTGGAGGACGAAATTCGCGCCGATGAAACCCGCGCCGCCGGTGACGAGAATGCGCATACTCAGGCCTTCCAGTTCTTCAGCGCCTTGGCGATGGCGTCGTGCACTTCGCTCATCACGATGCCCGCTGCGAGCAGCTTCGAGCTGTCGAGCACGCAGTTCGAGCGCGGGGTCTTCGCCGCCTTTTGCATGAAGTCCGCTTCATCGGAGAAGAACTGGAAGTCCTTCCGCGAAACGCCGCTCTGCTTGATCAGATCGACGACTTCCCGCGTGGTCACCGCGCCGGGATTGGTCACATTGTAGGTCCCGAAGGGCACGCGCTTCTCCCAGCATTCCCAGGTCGCGCGGACAAATTCATCGAGCTGCGAGAGCGAGTTTTCCGCCTCCAGCAAGCGTTCGTAGCGCATCACCTTCGTCAGGTAATTGCGCGGCGAATCCACTTCATTGAAGGGGATGCGCAGCCGCCAGATGTAGAGATTCTCCGCCCCCGCGAGGACCTCTTCCCCGAGCGCCTTGGTCCCGCTGTAAAAGGAGCAGTTGTTCGTGCGGAAGGAAAAATTCGGCGCATCGGCTTCGCGAAAGCCACCGCCATCCTCGCGCCGTCCGGTGAAGATGCAGCCCGACGACACATGCCCCCACGGCGTGCCCGTTGCCTTGCAGGCCTCGCGCAAAATGCCCGGCAGGATGGCGTTCCCATTCAGGCATTCCGTCTTGTGGAGTTCGCAGGCATCGACGTTTGGCTTGCCGGTGTAACCCGCGCAATTGACCACAAACGCTGGCCGCGCCTCCTGCAGCGCCGCGGTCAGTGCGGCGACGTCGTAGTAGTCGAGCGCCGAGCGCGGCACGGTGCGAAACGGGAGGCCGCGCCCTTCGAGCAGGCGCTGGTAAGCGCCGCCGACGTAGCCACTGGCGCCAAGAATCCAAATCGGTTGAGTCATAGAATGAAGATGAGTCCGCTGGTTTCAGCGGCCCGTAACGACCGCAGGAAGCGGGCCGCCACCATTTCCAAAGCGCCGGAAAATGTCCACCACTCCGTGCAAACCGGCTGGCGCCGCCGGGTCAGCCGCGACTGTCGCCATCCGCCTCGGGAAAATAGCGGCGCGCGAAGAACGGCACGAATTGCAAAATCCCGAGGAAGCTGGGCAGAAAAAGATTCTGTTTCTGCGCCGGGAACACGAACAGCCCCACCATGCAGGGCAACTCCGCCAGCGCCAACCCCCCGACGAAGATAGGCAGCGCCGCTTGTCCATTCGGAATCCCGTCGTCGGCATCGACGATGCCGCCATTGATCGGGATATTCGGGTCGTCGGGCATGATGTGCTTGGGAGGGAATCAGACCGCGGAGGGACGCGCTCCCGCGTGTCCGAAATCAGGGAGCGCGCCGGAGCGCGTCCCTCCGGGGGAGCCATTGGTCGATCTCCTCGCCGAAGTTGCGAAAGCGATGGATCACCGCCGCCGTCGGCTCGCCGGAGATTTTCACCTGCAACGCCGCGCTGATCGGGATTCCGGATGCTGGCTGCGGTAAACCTGGAGCAACTCCGTGACGAGAATGCCGTCGATCCGCATGCCTTCGTAACAGGCGTCCTCGATGGTCAGGTGGGAGCAGTTGGCGTTGCGAATGACCGTGCCGGTCAGGGCCACATCCTCGAAATGCGCAAAGGTCGCCAAGGTTCTGAAATGAGGTTCCTCACCTTCGCGTGCTTGGCGCCCTTGGCGCGAGCGCTGCCGGGGTTTTCAGGCGACGAGGCGGAGGTTCGGGTCGATGTCGCCGGTGAGCGGGCTGCTTTCGCCGGCGGCGAAACGGAGGGCGGCGACGTAGCCGATCATGGCGGCGTTGTCGGTGCTCAGGGCGGGGCTGGCGATGAGGAGCTGCAGGCCGGCGCGGTCGCAGGCAGCGCGCATTTTTTCGCGCAGGCGGGAGTTGCAACTGACGCCGCCGCTGAGGGCGAC
>JBBQIZ010000119.1:0-13681 GCA_038325425.1 Chthoniobacterales bacterium | reverse complement strand
TGCGCCGTCTTTTAAGATCCACGCCGCGGGATTGTAGGGGCCGACTTTGCGCGGATCGCTCCAGGTGTGAATCGAGAGCAAGCGCGGCGTGAGCGCGGCGGCGATGTGCATCGGCCCGCTATCGACGCTGACCACGAATGCCGCGCGCCGGAGAAGCCAGATCAGTTCGGGCAGTGTCGTGCGGTTGAGCAGATCGGTGAGATTTTCGGCCGACGGCACCGGTGCGTCGCTGCGCCCGGCGAGGACGACCCGGCGCGGCGCGACTTCGCGGCAGAATGTCGCGACCTCAGCGGGCGTGAGCGATTTGCCCGCGCCGCGGGAAAAAGGATGCAGCAGGATGAAAGGTTCGCTGATCGCAAAGCCGGGCGGCGCGGCGCCGGGCGGGAGCGGCGATTCCAGAGACGCTGGGAGATCGATCCCGAGCGTGGCCACGAGCGCCAGGTAACGGTCGACGGCGTGCAGGATGCCGCCGACCTCGGCGCGCTGATCGTAGAAAAAGCGCGCCCCTTCGCGCGCATCGGAAAGACCGACGATCTTCCCGCCTTCGGCGCGGCACAGCCTGGCGATCAAGCCGCTGCGGAGCAGGCCCTGAAAATCGAGGACGAGATCGGTCTGAACGCGCCGCCGAAGTTCCCGCGCCCACGGCGCGATGCGGAGCAGGCCGCGCCCGCCGCGCAGCTCTTTGCGCGGAAAAATGACGACCTCATCGACGTGCGGATTGCCTTCAAGCAGCGGCGCCCACTCGGGATTGATCAGCCAGCGCAGCCGGGCCTCCGGCCAGCGCTTTTTCAGCAACGCCACGGCCGGCAGCGTGTGGACGACATCGCCGAGCGAACTCGGCTTGATGACGAAGATTTCCTGCGGGTCCCGTGAACTCGCGGAGGTTCTGGGCAACGGCACGATGTCTTTTCCGCCCACCGGGATGGTCACCCGCCGGGGAATTACTTTCCCAGCGCCAGGCGATCCGCGAGGCGTTGGGGCAGGCCGGCGGCGACGATTTTGTCCTGCGCGGTCCAGATGTCGTATTCGAGGCGGCGCAGTTCGACGAGGTGTTCGGACGGCGTGTAAAGGACGTAGGCGGCGTGCCAGTCACCATCGCGCGGCTGGCCGACGCTGCCGCAGTTGATGAAATACTTTTTCCCGGGCTCGATGGTCAGCTTTTCGAGAAACTGGCTCTTCACCGAAGCCTCGCGAATGTAGGCGCGCGGCGCGTGGGTGTGGCCGTAAAAGCAAAGCTGGGTGTGCTGGTAGTTGAAGCTCGCGGCGGCGTCGAGTTGGTTGAAGACGTAGCCCCACTTGTGCGGCGTATCGAGCGTGGCGTGGACGACGGTGAAGTCGCGCACCTGCCGGACCATCTTCAAATTGCGCAGCCACTCCTTGTCCTCCTCGTTGAGCTGTTTACGCGTCCAGTTGATCGCTTCCTCGGCGAGCGGGTTGAAGCCTTCGAGCTCCTGCGAGATCGAGGCCTGCTCGTCGTGGTTTCCTTTGACTACCGGACAATCGAGATTGCGGATGATCTCGAGGCATTCATGCGGGTTGGCGTTGTAGCCGACGACGTCGCCCAGACACACATAATGCGTTGCCCCGTGTTTCTCGGCGTCGGCCAGAACGGCTTTGAGCGCCTCAAGGTTGGCGTGGATGTCTCCGAAAATGGCAAATCGCATGTCAGGGGTTGGAGGGCGCAGGAATAGCAATTTTCCGCTCCGGGGGAATCTCCAATTTTTCCTGCAGGATTCCGAGCCATTTCAACAGGGTTGGCACATGCTCGTCTTCCGACAGGAGATAAAGCGCCCGCAACTGCTCGTAAGCTTCGCGTTCGTGGCCGGGGCACTGGGCGAGTTCGTAGGCGGCGAAACGCTTCACATACGCGGGCGCGCCGGGCACCTGGGCGCCGCGCGCATAGATTTCCGCGGACTTGCAGTGATCCTTGAATTTCTCCCGGTACAGAAATCCGAGCCGGTCGAAGAGCGTGGGATTGTCGGGGTTGTTGGCAATGCCGCGCAGGAGATAATCCTCGCCGAGCTTCCAATATTCCCGCTGGGCTTTGAGCCGGAGGACCTCGCGCGGCTCGGTTTTATCTTCGTAGGCGGCGATGCTGGCGTTGAAAGCCATGTGCCACGCGGCCTGATCCCAGAACAAAATGCAGCGTGGCTGGAGCGCGGTGGCGCCGTCGAAATTGAGTTTCATCCGGCCCCATTCCGTGCGCTCCCACAGGGCGTGGGCGCGGAGATAAAGGCCATCGGCAACGAGCGCCCGGAAGCCGCTGAGCGCGGCCAGAAACGCCATCTGCCCGATCTGCTCGCGCAGGCCGAGGTCGAGCTTCGCCCCGTGAAAATAGGCGGCCTTGTGTTCCGCCTCGAGCTGGCGCTCAAAGGGCATGCGCACCGCGCCAAAGATGAGGATCAGCACCAGCGCGATGGCCACCCGGCGGTTCATAGTTCCTTCCCGGCAAAGACGAAGTAACCGACGAGAAAATAGAAGCTGACGTAGATCCCGCCCAGCGCCGCGGTCTTGGCGAAGAGCAGCAGCGGGATGGCGTTCCCGACCACGATGTCGTCCACGAGACTCAGCGCGGTGAGATCGGGAATGAGGAGCGAGACGAGCGCGAGGAAGATCTTGGTCAGGGGCGCCACCGTGGCCGATTCCAGATACGCCTCGCGGGCGATCGGCTGGATGTGGCCGATGAAATAAACGACGACCGAGACGATGATCGTGAAAATCGACGACGACGCGAACGTCGAGAGGAGCAGGGTGAGCGCGGCGCAGAGCGCGGCCTTGAGGTAGATGATGCCGACGCCCGGCAGGAGGTTGCTATTGAAGGTGGTGGCGCGGATTTGCTGAATCGCGGCGGGCAGCTCCTCCACCGAAACCATGCGCGCCGCTTCGCCAACCGCCGTCTGCTCGCGGGCGTAAAGCACGATGACGAAGACGACGCTCATCAGCGCAAGCGCGACGAAAAGGAGCAGCAGTACGCCCAGGAATTTGCCGAGCAGATACTCAAACCGCGGCACCGGCTTGGCGAGGATCGTGTAAAGCGTGCGGTCCTCGATGTCTTTGGGCAGTAGCATCGCGGTCGCGAGCACCGCGAGCAGCCAGGTGAAAATCGACATCGCGCCGAGGGAAACGTCCTTCAGCACCTGGAACCGCTCCTGAAACGAGAAATTCGCGGTGAAGGCCGAGCTCCCGATGATCAACACCGCGAAAAGCAGCATGAAATAGAAGACCTTGAGCCGCACGAGTTCGAGCAGCGTGTTCGACGCAATGGCGGAGATGCGCGCGGGCGAGAAGACCTGGTGCTGGGTGGCGGCGGGAAGGGCGGTCATCGGGAAAAGGGAAAACGACCGGCGTTCATTTCCGGCTTTCCGGCGGCGTGGTGACGTCGAGGAAGTAGCGCTCCAGCGTCTTCTGCGGTTTGCGCTGATCGATCAGGCGCGCCGAGGAATGAGTGATCGCGGCCTGCAGTTCGGAGAGCAATTCCGGCGTGGCGTTCTCGATGATCAACTCGGTCTGATCCTGGATCGAGATGAGGTCCTCGAGCTTGCCTTCCCGGATCAGCGCGCCGCGATTCAGGATGCCGATGCGGTCGCAAATCTCCTGCACCTGCTCGAGCAAATGCGAACAGAGCAGCACGGTGATGCCGCGTTTTTTAAAATCGAGGATCAGGTCACGGATCTCGCGCGAGCCGGCCGGATCGACGCCGGCGGTCGGTTCATCGAGCACCAGCAGCCGCGGCTCCTGGATCATCGCCTGCGCGAGGCCGATACGCTGCAGCATGCCCTTCGAATAACCCCCCAACCGCCGGTCGGCGGCGTCTTCCAGGCCGACGAGGTGGAGCAATTCTTTCGAGCGCGCCCGCATCTTCGCACCAGTCAGGCCGCACAGTTTTGCGTAGAAATGCAGAGTCTCTTCGCCCGTCAGATACTTGTAAAAATACGGATTCTCCGGGAGGAAGCCGACATCCTCGCGGCTCTCCACGCTCGTCGAATCGCGCCCGAAAATCTCCGTCTTCCCGGAAGTCGGCGAGACCAGCCCGAGCACGATTTTCATCGTCGTCGATTTGCCCGAACCATTCGGCCCGAGCAGCCCATAGACCTGTCCCGGCTCGACCGTGAGCGAGAGATCGCTGACCGCCGTCACCTTTTCCCGCTTGAACGGGATGGGGTAAATCTTCGTCAGATTCTGGATGCGGATTGCGGGGGTGGCCGACATGGAAGTGGGGAACTATGGGCGGCGCAGTCATTACCGCAAGCCACTCGCTCCGTCCGCCGAAAAAATGCGCGTACAGGCGCCCGGCACGCCTCCCCGCCTACCGCGCGGCGGCCGGCGGCTGCGCGGTCTTGAGGTATTCGCGTTGGAATTCCTCGGGCACGAGATGCATCGGGATCCGCGCGGCTCCATCCGCATGCATGATCCGGAGCTCCTGCTTGTTCACGGACACCACCTCGACGTCGCGGTACGAAGTGCCATTCCGGAGTCTCAACTCGCCGCGTTTCACCGTGCTCCGCTCCCGCGCATACTTCTCCGCCACCTGCTCCGCCGTCAGCCACTGTCCGTCGAACTTCCTCTCCCCGCGTTCCGCGCGCGCGATATCCGCCCGCAGGCCGGTCAGGTAAGGCGCGACCTGCGGAGCCAGCGCCGGATGTTGCTTGATCACAGCCGCCGTCCGCTGCTCGACCGCTTTGGCCTGCGCGATGTCATCGACTTGCCGAAGGTTGGCTGTCTGCAACGCTCCCAGATCGACCGTCGCGCCCACGTTGAAAGCATCGAAGCGCTCGGTGGTACCCGAAGACAGGCGGGCGATGTAGAAACCCTCCACCCGCTCCAGCGTGCGCACCTTGCGAGCCTCGAATTTAAACCCACCCGGCACTTTGTAAGTGAGCACATGGCCGGGTTCTTCGGCCGCGGCCGCAACATGCAGGCACATCCCGGCGACAAGGCCCAGCGCCAGCCAACGACACACCGGTGCGAATCGAGTGAACATGCCGCCAGCAGATCATCTCCCGAGCCAGCACGCAAACTCCGCGTCAGGCCGCGATCTCGAAACCGCGCGCCGCCAGTGGTGGAATGGGCACCGCGGTCACGCCTTTGATGTGGCTCTTCAGTTCGCTCTCCGCGATCGCCTCGAGGAAATCATCGACCTCGTCGCGCGCTCCGGTGCATTGCAGTTCCACGCGCCCGTCGGGCAGGTTGCGCACCCAGCCGACGACTTCGTAGCCGCGCGCGAGTTGCTTGCAGGTGAAGCGGAAACCGACGCCCTGAACGCGTCCTTCGTAGAAAATCTGGCGGCCAATCATGCGGGAAGTTCGACGGAACGGAGATGCGCGGCAGCCACTTCGGGCAGGACGCTGTTCAGCCAGCAGCCGGTGGCGAGTTCGACCCCGTTGCGGAAATACAACCGCGGCAAAATCTCGATGTGCCACCGGAAATCGCGCTCGATCGTCGTCCAGTGGTCGGACCGGGCGGTGCGGGTCGGCGCGGTGAAAAGCATCAAATTATACGGCGCGTGATCAAGGGCGCGGTTGAGTTTGCCGAGCGCGATCTTCAGCACGTCGGCGAGCTGCGCGGTCTCCTGCCCGGTCAGGCCGTGGAAATCGGGACACTGCCGTTTCGGATACACGACCAGTTCGAAGGGCGCGCGCGAGGCATACGGGCAGAAGACGCTGAAGCCGTTGTTCTCATAAACGAGCCGCGTGCCGGTGCGCACTTCCTCGGTCAGGATGTCCTGGAAGATCGAGCGTTTCCGCGCTTCGTAAAAGGCCCGCGCGGTTTGCAGCTTCCGTTCGAGCAGCGGGCTGATCGTGGCCATGGCGAGGAGTTGGCTGAGGCTGTGCCGCACCCGTTCGCCGGCCGCCACGCCTACGCTTTTCACGACGGTGAACGAGCGCAGGCGCGGGTCGCGCATCAGGTCGAGCATGCGGACTTTCCACGCGGTGATGATCTGCTCGATCTGCCCGAGCGGCAGATCCTCGAAGGCCTGGTCGCCGGGATCTTCAATGACGACTTCGTGCGCGCCGACGCCGTCCATCCGGTCGTAAAAACCGTCGCTGCACCGCCCGGCATCGCCTTCGACCCGCAGGATCGGGGTGCGGTTGGGGACGACGCGCACCTGCCACACCGGGCCGGGGGAAGTGTGCAGGGCGTGCGGGGCAAATTGTTCGGCACCGGCGACGAAAGGGCTGTCGTGTGGCGCCTCGCTCAGAACGGACGCGAAGGCCGGCGGAATCGGCTGCGCGCGGGAAAAAATCGTCCACGCCTGGGTCAGTGGGTCGAGGCGCATTTCGGTTTTGTCCATAAATCAGAAGCGCGGGAGGGCGTCCCCGAAAGACACGAAAAAGCGCCGGATTCGACAAGCCCCGTTTCCACCGCTCGGGTTTCTCGCGGTCGTCGTTTCAGCGAAATCTGTCCAGCGCCGTGGCCCACTCCGCGGTGGCCGCATCGATCAGGATGACTTCATGCGCCGCGGTCTGCCGGAGGCGGACCACGCGCGGCGCGTCCGCTTCGTAGGTGCCTTCGCCGAGGCGCGGGTTCGTCAGTTGATGCCGTTTGGCGAGCAGCGCTTTCTCGGCCTCGAAAAACTCCGCGGCCTCCTCCGCATTTGCCCAGACCGTTTTCCAAACCAGCGCTTCGCCCCCCGCGAAATACAAATACCGATCCCCGCGCCAGCCGGCCGCGGCGCGTTCCCCGGTGGCGGCATCGAGCCATTCCGCGAACAGAATCCGCATCCCCATTTCACCCACGACGTTGTCGCCGACCGGCGCTTCGCCTTGCGCCTTCGTGTCCGGCCACTCGATCGCGATTGGTTCCTCGCGCGGATTGGCCATGTATTTCTGCGGATGCAGGATCTGCGCGGTCGAAGTGGGCGGGTTGGCATACGCCTTCGACACCGCTTCATATCCGCCCTGGCCGAAGAGCGCCGCGCAGAATTCCTGCCCGCGCAGATACGGAAAAACGAGCATTTCGCGGAGGAAGCGCGGCGCAGTTTCGAGCTGCTTCATGTCCTGCGTGAAGCTGGCGAGAACGCTGTCCTTGAACATTTGCTTGGACAGGTTGTTGAGCATGAACTCGCTCATGACCAGCGTGGCGTCGCCCTCGACCAGCGCGCTCGCGGCGGCGGCGCGATCGTCGTTCGTTTTGATCTCGAGCGGCAGCCGCTTGAGGCTGAAATGCTGGTCCTGCAGGGCATGCGTCAGTTCGTGCGCGAGGACCACGCGGTTCTGGGCGTTGTCGAGCGTGGCGTCTTCATACATCACCAAATGATGGCGGTGCTGATCGTAGAACGCCGCGACCTGTTCGCCGAGCAGCTCGATGTATTTCTCGCGCAGCGGATACTTGGCCGGGAGCAGGCCGACCGCCGACATCGCATCGGTCATGTCCTGAAATTCCTTCTCCGAATAAACCTCGGCCAGCTTCGTGGCGATGGTCTGCTTGATCTCCTTGCGATTGAGCACCTGATAATTGACCGGCTCTTTGAATTCGAGCCCGCGCAATTGCTGAACCTGCGCTTCGATGTCTGCGCGCTGGGTTTTGTTCGCCGCGAGCGCCTGTTCCCGCTCGTGATTGACGACGATGGAACGCAGCCGTTCGTTTTCCTCCACCAACGCTTCCGGCGTCACGCCGGCCGACGCTTGCGCCTCCGGGACTGGCGGCGCGGCGTTCACCGCGTAGGCCGCGTCGCGCAGCCGCGCATTTTCCTCGACCAGCAATTGCAGTTTGCGCTCCGCAAGCGGGTCCTCCTTTTCACAACCGACGGCGCACGCCATCAGGCCGCAGGCCAGCCAAACGCGAAGATGGGAGAAAAGATGCATGCGGGTCGGAAAGCTAGAGGCGGGCCAACGGGCTGGCAACCTTGGTTGCCAGTGCGCTTTGAGGCGCACCGACTCCCGGCTTGTTTCCCGCGGTTTCGTCGGCGATAGATTGGGCGTGGAAAAAAAAAGTCTCCGCCGCCTGCGCGCCGTCGCCGAAAAGCTGAAGGCACTCCCGCACCTCGACGAAGCGGAAAGGCTGCTCTACGCTCGCGGGCTGATCTCGACGCCGGACGAGCGCTGGATGTTCAGCTACCGTTACGTCCAATTGGTGAACTCCTCGCGGCCTTACACGAAGCGAAGATTCGTTTCCTGATTGTTGGCGGCACCGCCGCAGTGCTGCAAGGCGCGCCTATCGCCACCATCGACACGGACATCTGGGTGGACGTGCCGGTTCGCCAATACGTTCGCATTCTGGCCATCGGGCAGCGCCTCGGTGCGAACATCCTCAGCGGCAACGTGCTGGGGCTGCGCGACGATCAGCGGGTGGATTTTCTGTATCGGATCGACGGACTCGCATCGTTCGCCACCGAATGGAAACGGGCGGAGAAATTGATCTGGGTCGGACAGCCGGTGAAAGTGCTGCCGCTGGAGCGAATCATCCGCAGCAAGGAAGCTGCAAATCGGGCCAAGGATCAGTTGGCTCTGCCAGCCTTGCGAGATTACCTCGCATGCAAAAAAGTGGTGCGTCCCAAAAAGAAGTAGCTTACGCCGGCAGCGGCTCCGCAGGCTGATTGGTGTTTTTCGGCGGCTTGGTGTCGTTCTTCTCGACCAGCGGGCTGCGCCAGAAGCGCAACGGCAGGCCGGCCAGCGCCATGATCGCAAGCTGGCTGAGGACAAAGCCCACGAGCCACATAAAAGCGGCGTCCATGAAGCCGTAGCTGTGCAGGCCGATGCCGAGCATGTTCACGCCGAACCACGACCACGCCGTCACGACGTTGCCGAAGATCGCGAGGTTCATCAGGCCGCGCTCCTTCACGAGGCCGCCCCAGCGGGCGTGCAGGATGAGCGCGTTCCAGAGGACGATGATCAGCGCGCCGTTTTCCTTCGGGTCCCAGCCCCAGAACCGGCCCCAGCTTTGATCCGCCCAGATGCCGCCGAGCACGGTGCCGACGAAGCTGAAGAGCGTGGCGAAACAGACGATGCCATAGACCATGCGGGTGAGGCTCTTCGCGGTATCGCGGTCCAGCGTGCGGGTGAAGATGCCGCGCAGGATGTAGAGCAGCGCGAGGAAGCCGGCGACGAACGTCGCGGAGTAACCCAGCGTGATGACGACCACGTGTGTCGCGAGCCAGAAGTTCGTGTCGAGCACGGCGCGCATCATCTCCATGGTGTCGCCGCCGAGGGAGAGATTGTGCGCGATGATGAGCGTGACGACACCGACCGCGGAGGCCACGGCGAGGCCGATGCCATTGCGGTGAAACCGCTCGAGGATCAAGCCCAGCACCGCCGCACCCCAGCCGATGAAGATGGCCGACGAATACAGATTCGTGACCGGCGGGCGGCCCTCCAAGACCATGCGGTAGATGAGCCCGACGGTGTGGATGACGAGGGCAATGCTGACGAGCCAGAAGGCGCCGCGCCGCCAGATCGGTTTGAAATTAAACCAATAGACCATGACCAGCAGGAAGGCGGTGAGGTAGATGTAGATCGTCCGTTTGAAGGCCAGCATGCGGTTGAAGAAAAACTCGTGCTCGCCCTTCTTTACCTGGGCGGTGAAACCTTTCGCCGCGAGGTGGCGCTGGTAGTCGGCGACGGCTTCATTGAAGCGCGGCACATCGCCCGTGCGATAGGCGGTGGCCATGATCGCGTAGAGCCGCACGGAGTCCTGCACCGGACCACCGCGCGCGACTTCCATGAGTGCCTGCCCGGTGCGCTCCCACTGCGTGGGATCCTCATGATGCGGCGGGACGACGAGTGGCGGGTCGAGCTGATTCATGACGTCGAATTTCTCGACGTGCCGGATGAGCCGGGTGAGCGCGGCTTCATCGTGCGTCTGGCCAGCCTGCTGGGCGATGGCGGCATCGCGGCCCGCCTTGATCGAGTCCACGAAGTCAGTCAGCTCCGCGGAAAAATCGACCGCGTTCTGCGGCTGGATGGTGTTCTTGAGCCGCAGGTAGAGGAAGAAGGAACTCTGGAGTTGCATGACTGCGCGGTCAAAGGCGGAGCGATGGGTCTGGTCGATTTTGTCCACGCGCATCGCCTCGGTGCGCATCAGTTCGATCGAGTCCTTGAGGTCATTGTAGCGGTAGTAGTGCAGGCCGCTTTTTTCGACGCCCTTGCCTTCGAGCTTGAGGAGCGAAACGAGGTCCGGGTGGTTCGCGGCGAAGATGTAACGATCATCCGCGCGCTCAGGCGCGGCGATCACTTCGAGGATCCACTCTGCCGGCTTCAGCTTCTTCGGGTGCTTGGTGAATTGATACCAGCTCCGCTCGGTGAGCTGGCCTTTGTCGCGGATGGCGGACCACTCGCCCCACGTCCCGTCGGCGGCGTTGCCTTCGAGCGGCACGACCATGGTGTTGCGGATCTGCAGGAGCGAATTGCGCCCGAGCGAGTCCATCGGCTGCACGCGACCGTTGAAGACCAGCGGCAACTGCGCGAACTGCGAAATGGCGAACGTCTTGTCCTTGGGCGGACGGATGGCGTTGACGAATTCGAGGACGAAAAGCGCGACGAGGCCCCAGACGAGCCAGGCACGCCAGCCCGCGCGTTCGATCGGTGGGAGTGCGGATTTTTTCCCGGACTTGGTTGTTGTTTTCATGCGGGGAGCGGTTGAGCGGAGCGGCGGCGGGTGAAGCCGAGGAGGTGATACATGAACTGCCACGTCATCCCGATACCGACGATGATACAGCCGATGTAGGGCGCGAGCCACGAGGGGTTGCGCACGACTTGCAGCGTGCTCGTGCCGCGCGCCTGGTCGATCTCATCGCGGCCCATCTGGTACTGGTAAAAGGTCAGCCCTTCGTAGCGCAGCGGGCTGTTCATGAAGATATCGACTTCGCGGTTTTCGCCCGTCGTCTTGTTTTCCACACGCACCCGGCTCTGGAAATTTTTCGGGATATTGGTGCCCGGATAAACCTCGTGCGTCGTCTTGAGGAGCGTCATCTGGAACGGCTCATTCGCGAGGTCGCGGCCGAAGTAAAAGCGCGTCGAGCGGAAGGCCAGGCGGTATTCCTGCCCGCCGACGGTGATTTTCTGGTCGGCCAGCCACGGTGAAACGAGCCACGTCTCCGCCGGAGTTTTTTCCGCCGCGCCGCGCTGGGCGATCTCGATGACCGCATACGGCAGGTTCTTGGAATCCATCGCCTTCGTCTCGGGCTGCGGCACGACCGTGGCTTTGCTCCCCGCGCCCTGCGTGGCCGGCGGTTCGCCCTTGTCCATGGCGGGCGCGCGCTGGCGGATCTGGCAGTTGATCCCGTAATCCTTCACGCGCACCTCGAATTCGCCGCTCTTGCCGGACAGCGGCAGCGGGAGCGCCGCGCCTTTCTTCGCGATCATCTCCTCCGGCAGCGCGACGACTTCATCCTTCCCGTCCGCAGTATCGCGAATGAAAACCAGTTCGTGCTCCTTGTGGCTCTCGGTGAAATTTTTGCCTTCGCCTTCAGCAAAACGCAGGTGGCTCTCGACCTGCGACATGTCGGTGAAAAGCTGGCCGACGAGCATGACGACGATGCCCGCGTGGGTGAGGTGAATGCCGACTTTTTTCCAGCCCCACTGGAAGCGCTTGATGTGGGCGGCGACGAGATTCACGAGGAGCACCACGCCGATGAGATAACCGCCCGGAAGCATGATCGGCAGATGATTCCCGAAGAGATGCACGCCCACCACCCACCACTGTTTGAAGTAACGCTCCTGGGCGATGTAGAGGCCCTCATCGGCCTGCGCGACCGTGCCGACGAAGACGAGCACGATGCTGAACGCGAGGCAGACCACCGTGAGGCGGAGCGAGGTAAAAAATTTCCAGAGGTGATTCATTTTGGGGAAAGGCGGCCGTGGACACGGCTCATAGCTTAATCTCTTAACGTCTCACGAACGTAGGAGGATGAAGTTTACGGCTAAACGTAAGCTAAGTCGCGCGGCGGACGCGCTCATGGCTGGCTCAACGCGAATCGGACAAACGCTTCGCGCGCGGCGTTCACCGCCGGGGCGTCGCCGCTCAATTTGTAGAACCACCAGGTGCCATCGCGCGGCACGATCGCGCTGAGCATGCGCTTTTCGCCGTTCGCGAGGTCGGCGAGTTTCGCCCCGGGTGCGCCTTCGAGCGGCTTCACGAGATCCTTCAGCCCGGCCTCGTCGGTGTCGCCCAGCCCGAGTTGCCGCCGCCAGCGATTGACGTTGGCCAGCGTGCCGCCGGTGTCGCTGGGGAAAACGCTGACCGCGACTTCCGCCTGCGCCTTTTCCACCGCGGGGACGTTGAACTTCGCGAGCTGCATTTGACCTGGTGCGACCTTTTGCCAGCTCTCCGGCACCGTCCACTGCGGCTGGGGCTTTTCCGGCGTCGGTGGCTTTACCGTGACCTCCGCGGACCCGCTGGCTTGCTTGATCTTCACGCTTTTGAGGAACTCGATGAAGACCGGCTTCAGCGCCCCGACCGCGGCATCTCCGCCCTGCAGCTTGTAAAACCAGCTATCTCCGCCGACGTGCGTGAAGGCAGTAACGATCCGCAGCGACTGCCCGGCGTTGTTCCCGGTGACCTCGAAAAGCTGTCCCTGGCCGCCCGCAATTTCGACCGGCGTGAACTCCTTCACGACCGCCTCATCGCTCAGCGCTGGCTGCCCGACCTGCGAGCGCCACATATTCACGATCACCGCCTCGCGACCCTGCATCCCGGCGAGCGGCGTGATGTTCACCGTGGCCGGTCCCGCGTCGGTCGCGACGGCAAAATTCACGACGCTCAGCGAATTCGCTCCCGTTTCCTTCCAGCCCGCCGGAAGCGTGTAGGTGACATCCGCGCGGGGACGCTCGGGCGTCTCGGCTGCCGCTTTCGCCGTCGGAGCTGGCGTGGCCGCAGGCTTGTCCTTTTCGGCGGTGTAGACGCGGATTTCGGGCTTTTTGCAGCCCGCGAAAAGCAACGCGAGCAAAGCGCCGAGGCCACAGACAGGGAGATGAAAATTTGGGCGGATCATGGACGAGGGGCAGGAGCAGTAGCCGAAGTCCGTTGACTGCGCCAACGGCTTTTCGAGCGCTGGGTTAATCCGATTGCCGCCTGCTTACTTAGCCCCGGCGAGACTTCCGCAATGACGTAAACGTCACAGGCGAGGACTTGCGCCGCGACGTACTTCCACGCATCGTGCATGGCACTTGCTAAGTAGGCTATAGTCTGCGTCGCGTTTTGCCTCCATGACCACACTCAGGTTCGTTTTTACCCAGCTTCTGTCGGTGTCGATGATCCTCGGCCCGCTTCTCCACTCGCTTTGCGCCCAGAGCGAGGGGCCCGTCACGCGCCTCACTCCAGCCACCGAAACCCCCGCGACCGTGGCGGCTCCATCGGCTCCAGCACTTGTTTCCACCAGCACCGCGCTGCTCGCTGCGACTCTCGGGCGCGATTGGAAAAAGGCGCTCCAACTCCTCGCCAGCGGTGAAGATCCGAACCAGTCCAACGATCACGGCCTCACTCCGCTCATGGCCGCCGTGGTCACCGACCACCTGCCCACGATCGAAGATTTGCTGAAGCGGGGAGCGCCGCTCAATGCCGCTGACCTCCACGGCCACACCGCTCTCCATTACGCGGTGGCCGCGCGAAAGCACGCCGTCATCGAACGCCTGCTCGCCGCCGGCGATCCGTCCGCCGAGCCGTGCTGCGACGACCACAATCTGCTCACCCACGCGCTGGAAACTCGCGACCCGAAGATCGTCGCCGCCATCCTGCCCCACACCCC
>JBBQIZ010000118.1:0-13813 GCA_038325425.1 Chthoniobacterales bacterium | reverse complement strand
CAGCGAAACCTTCGTCCGCCCCTCGATGGGCGCGTGGATCACCTACGGCCTCGGCTGCGAAAGCCAGGATCTGCCCGGGTTCGTGACGATCGACCCGATCCAGGACAACGGCGGGGCGATGAACTACGGCTCCGCCTTTCTGCCTGCCGCCTACCAAGGCACGCGCCTCGGCCCCGGGCGCAGCGGGCTGCCGAATCTCACCAACGCGGCGGACGATGACGCGCAGCGGCGGCAGATCGAATTCATCCAAAAGCTCAACCGCCGCACCCTCGCCCGGCGCGACCCTTCCAACCCCGAACTCGAAGGTGCCATCGAGTCGCTGGAGCTCGCCTACAAAATGCAAACCTCGGTGCCCGGCGTGCTCGATCTCGACGGCGAACCCGCACACGTCCGCGAGCTTTACGGTCTCGACGAGCGCACGACCGAGCGCTTCGGCCACCAGTGCCTCACGGCCCGTCGGCTCGCGGAAAAAGGCGTGCGCTTCATCCAACTCACGTCCAACGGCTGGGATCATCACGGCCACCTCCGCGAAGGCATCACCGAACGCGCCGCCGGGATCGACAAACCGATCGCCGGACTCATCACCGACCTGAAACAGCGCGGCTTGCTCCAGGACACGCTGCTCGTCTGGGGCGGCGAATTTGGGCGCGGCTCGTATGACGACAAAGGCGACGGCAACGGGCGTGGCCACAACAACAAGGGCTACTCCATGTGGATGGCCGGCGGCGGCGTGAAGGGCGGCCTCCGCTACGGCTCCACGGATGAAATCGGCGAGCGCGCCGTCGAAGGTGTGATCGACACCCACGACCTGCACGCCACGATCCTGCACCTGCTCGGGCTCGATCACGAAGCGCTCACCTACCGCTACGCCGGCCGCGACTTCCGCCTCACGGATGTGCATGGCAAAGTCGCCCGCGCGATTTTCGCCTAGACGGGTTTCCGTCCGGTCACGCGGCGTCGGCGGATCGAGAGCGGAGTTGTTTGCCGGTAAGGCAATCGCCGGCCGCGTGATTGATGAACCGGGCCTTGTTCTGGCCCGCGCGAAACCGCAACGTGTCGGCCCTTTCCGACTGCCCCAATCATGCTCCGCATTCTCCACACCGCCGATTGGCATCTCGGCCAGTCCTTCCACGGTTTCGATCGCGATTTTGAGCACGCCGCTTTTCTGGAATGGCTGCGGCGCATTCTCGCGGAGCGCCAGGTGGATGTCTTGCTTGTCGCGGGTGACATTTTCGATTCGGTCAATCCGTCGGCCACGGCGCAGCGCCGATTTTACAACTTCCTCGCGGAAGCCAGCGCGGCGCGGCCGACGCTGCAGATCGTCATCACCGCGGGGAATCACGACGCGGCCGCGCGGCTCGAAGCACCGGCGGCGTTGCTGGAGAGTCTGCGCATCACGGTGGTCGGCACGGTGGCCCGCGAGGAAAGTGGAGCCATCGATGTGGGGCGCTTCCTCGTGCCGCTGCGCGACGCGAGTGGGCGGATCGCCGCGCTCGCGCTGGCGATACCATTTCTTCGTCCAGCCGATGTGCCGGAAGTTCCGGAGGCTACGGATGCTTATCTCGACGGCATCCGCGAGGTGTATCGGGCGGCCACGGACGCGGCCTGTGCGCGGCGGGTTCGCGAAGCGCCGGGCGCGCCGCTGATCGCGCTGGGACATTGCCATCTGCAGCAGGCCGCGGAATCGCGAGACTCCGAGCGGCGCATCATCATCGGCGGCGCCGAAGCGCTGAGCGCGGACACCTTTCCGCCCGAACTCGCGTACGTCGCGCTGGGCCATCTCCACCTGCCGCAGCAACTCGACGGTGGGCGCATCCGCTATTCCGGCAGCCCGATCCCGCTGTCGTTTTCGGAAATCACCTACGCGCATCGCGTGCTTGAAATCACTATCGATGACGACAGCGCGCTGACCGTCGAATCGCTGCCGATCCCCAAGACCGTCGCCCTCGTGCGGCTCCCGGCGCGCGCTGCGGCGCCGCTCCCCGAGGTGCTGCGACTCATCGGCGAAACGTCCTTCGACGCCGCGCTGCCCGCTGCGGCGCAGCCGCTGCTCGAAGTGCGCGTGCTCGACGACGGCCCGGACCCGACGCGCCGCCGCCAGATTGAGCAGGCGCTCGAAGGCAAAGCGGTGCGTCTCGCGCTGATCCGCCTTGAGCGGCTGGCGCGGACGGAAGAGGCCGCGGACGCCGCCGTGACCGCGCCGACGCTGGCGGATCTGAGTTCGCTCGATCCCGAAGAAATCATGATCTCCGCGCATCGCGAGCGTTATGGCAGCGAGCCCGATCCGCGCCTGCTCGTCGCGCTGCGTGAAGTGCTCGCCGGCCTCGCGCACGCCACGTCTGCCACGGAATGAAAATCCTGCGCATCACACTCCGCAACCTCGCTTCGCTCGCCGGCCAGCACACCGTCGATTTCACCCGCGAACCGCTGCGCTCCGCCGGACTTTTTTCGATCGGTGGACCGACCGGCTCGGGAAAAAGCACCCTGCTCGATGCGCTCTGCCTCGCGCTTTACGAAGAAACGCCCCGGCTGTGCGGGATTGGGCGCCTCGCGGAACTGGACGACGGCCAGAGGCAAAACGACCCGCGCAACCTGCTGCGCAGGGGGACCGGCGAGGGAGTTGCGGAGGTGGTTTTTGTCGGCGTCGATCACCAGATCTACACCGCTCGCTGGGTGGTGCGGCGCGCGCATGGCAAAGCCGACGGCGCTTTCCGAAACACCGAAATGACGCTGTTCCGCGGCAACGTGCTCGCCCCGGCAAACGGCGAGACGGTCTGTGGCGGCAAGAAAACCGAGGTGCTGGCGGCGATTGCGGAGCGGATCGGTCTGAGCTTTGAGCAATTCACCCGCGCGGTGCTCCTCGCGCAGAACGATTTCGCGACCTTTCTCAAAGCCGATGACAAGGCGCGCGCGGAGATACTCCAGGCCCTGACGGGCACCGAGCGGTTCGAGGAAATCTCGCGGGCGGTCTATGACCGAGAGGTGGAGGAAAAGCGGGCGGTGGCGGAGATCGAAGCGCAGATCGCCGGTCAGGCGCCGCTGTCTGCCGAAGCGCGAGACGCTGCCGAGGCGGCCTGCGCCGAGGCCGGGAAGCAGTGGAAGGAAGCCGCGGAACGACTGGCGGCCCGCGCGGCGCACGCCCTGTGGTTTGTGCGCTTGGCCGAACTGTCGGCAGCGGTGAAGCGGGTGGAAAAATCGTGGCAGGAGGCGGTCGCGGCGCGCGCCGCGGCGGCGCCCCGCCGGATCGAACTCGAGCACACCGCGGAAGCGGCCTCCGCGGCGCGTTCCCTGCGCGATGCGGAACGGCGAACGCACGACGATACCGGACTCGCGGCGAAGGCCGGGGAGCAAGCCACCGCGGCGCAGAGTACCGCGCAAACAGATCTCGTGACCCGGAAGGAACAGCGTGAGCGCGCCGAAAAAATCTTCGTTGCGGCCAAATCCGCGGCGGACACGGCCGAGCCGCTCCTCCGGCAGGCCCGCGAGCTGGATGCGCGGTTGGGCCCGGTGACCGAACGGCTTGGCAGCCTCGTGCACGAGCGCGCCAACGCGGAGAAACACTGGCAGGCAGCGGGCGAAAAGCGAAAGCAACTCCTCGCGAAAACCGAAGCCGCAAAGGCCGAGCGCGCGGCTGTGGAATCGAAGCGCGAAAAGCTCGCGCACCTTGGCGAATTCGCGCCGCACGCCACGGCCTGGGTCGATCGCCTGGATCGCGCGATGCAGATTCGCCACGAACTCGACGAGGCGCGCCGGGCGGCGGCGCGAGGCATTCAGGACGAAGAGGAAAAGAAGCGTCGCGCCCTCGCCGAGCGCGCGCGGGAACCCGAACTGCGCGCCGCCTTTGGCGCGGCCGAAACGGCACTCGAAGCCGCCGAGAAAGCGGCCGGACAGTACGATGGCGAACGTCTGGCCCGGGCACGTAAGGAAGCGGAGGAAATCCGCGAGGCGTTGTGCGAACTGGACATCGCGGTGCGGGAAGCGGGGGAACTTACGCGGCAGGAGGCGGCGGTTCAGGCAGAGCTGCGGAAGCTGCGCGAGGCGGACGTCGCCGATGTCGCCCGGCAGGCGGAACTCAAGGCCCAACAATGGCCGGCGGCGGAGGCCGCAGTCGTTGCGGCGCGGGCGGCGTGTGAACTCGCCGAAGCGGCCATTGCGGACGAAACCACCCGCTTGCGGGAAAAGCTGCAGCCGGAGGCGCCGTGCCCGGTCTGTGGATCGCGGGAGCATCCCTACGCTGCGCATCCGCCCGTGGCCGAAGCGGTGGTCGTGCGGGCGTTGCGCGAAGATCTCGCGCGGAAGGAGACCGCGTTCGGGACCTTGCGCATGAAGGTCGCGGAGCTGGAAGCAGCGGTGCGGCAACGCGCGGTCCAGCAGGACGAAAAGCAGAAGGCACTCGAAGCGTTCGCCCCGCGTCTGGCGGCGGCGCGGGCACTTTGCCCAGCGCATCCTGCGGCGCAGGCGATCGTCGCCCTGCCGGAAAATGAGCGTCCGCTCGCCCTGGAGCGCGACCTCGGGGCGATGAAAGAAACGTTACAAAAGCTGGAGAGCGAAGAAGACGGGCGGCGGGCGGCAGAGAAGCAACGCGATTTTTGCCGCACAGCCCAGATGCAGGCGAAGCAGGCGTGCGAGATCCTGGAGAGATCGCTGGCCACGCTGGCCCCGGAACTCACCTGCGCGCAGGCGGTGCGCGAATCCGCGGACGCCGTGGTGCAAAAATTGGCGACGGCGCAACAGACCGCGCATGCCGAACTTGCGCCGTTGATCGCTGGGCCGACGGCGGCGGCGGTGTGGGAACACGATCCGGCCTCGTTTCGCGCACGGTTCTCCGAAGAGGCCAGCACCTTTCTCGCGTTGGAAAAGAGGGGCCGGGAATTGGAAACCAGTCTCGGTGAAACGCACGCCGAGCTGGCCCCGGTGGGCGAACAATTCACCACTGCCGAGGCCACACTCGCGACCCGGCGGAGCGAGGAAGCCACGGCCGCCGCGGCGTGCGCGGCCCTGCGGGAACAGCGCGCGGCCCTGCTGGCTGGTCGCCCGGCGGATGAGGTCGAGCGGGAGCTGCGCGAAAAACTTCAGCAGGCCAATGAGGCGCGGGACCGGAGCGAACAGGAAGTCATCGCGGCGGACAAGCGGCTGGCCTCGCGGGCTGAGGCCGCGACGGCTGCGCAGCGCGGGCTGGCCGCGGCGCGGGAGCGCTGGGAGACGGCCGGTGCGGCGTTGACGAAGTGGCTGGGGGATTTCGGCACGCGCACCGGGTGGGTGTGGGATCGCGCGGCCCTGGAAACGCTGCTCGCTCGGGACGAAACCTGGGTCCGGGCGGAACGGGCCGCGCTCGATGCGCTCGAAGCGGCGGTGCGCAATGCGGAAGGCGCGCTCGCGGTGCATCGGCAGACTTGCGACGCTCATCTGGCGCAACGTCCCACGCCCGAGGAAGAGACCGCGGTCGCGGCCGATCTCCCGCCGCTGCGGGGGGCAGTCGCCACGGCGGAACAAAGCCGCGACGCCGCCCGGGCAGTGCTCGTCGCGGACGATCAACGCCGCGTGGCGAGTGTCGAACTGACGCGAGCGCTTGAAGCCCGACGGACTGCGGCCGAGCCGTGGCAGAAGCTCAACGAACTGATCGGCTCGGCGGACGGCGCGAAATTCCGCGGGATCGCGCAGCGGCGCACGCTTGATCTCCTGCTCGGTTACGCCAACGCGCAGCTCGAACAACTGGCCGCGCGCTACCGGCTCGAGCGGCTGCCGGAATCGCTTAATCTGATCGTGCTCGACCGCGACATGGGCGACGAGCGGCGCAGCGTGCATTCGCTGTCCGGCGGCGAATCCTTTCTCGTTTCGCTGGCGCTGGCGCTGGCGCTGGCTTCGTTGACCTCGAACCGTCTGCGCATCGAGTCGCTCTTCATCGATGAAGGTTTCGGCAGCCTCGATGCGGAGACGCTGAACACGGCGATGAATGCGCTCATGCACCTCGAAGCGCAGGGCCGCAAGGTGGGCGTGATTTCGCATGTCAGCGAAATGGCCGACGCCATTCCGGTGCAGATCCGCGTGGTCAAAGGCCGCGGCGGCGCCTCGCGCCTGGTAGTGCCGGGCGCCCCGGCGGAGAATCCGGATTCGGAAGAAAGCGCGCAGCCCGGCGGGGCAAACGATCGTTCGGCCGACATGGTCGCGGCGCAAATCCTCGAAATCCTCGAGCGCGAGCACGCGGAGGGACGGGCCAAAGTTTCCTCGCGGGCGCTGCGAGGTGCGATCGGGTGCGAACCGGCAACCTTCAAGACCGCGCTGGGCCGACTGGCCGGAAAGATCATCGCCGAAGACCGCAGCGTGATGTTAAGCGCCGCAGTTCGCGACTAAGACGGTCGATTCCCACGAGTCATCAATTTGCTCCTTTCCCATCAAATCCCGTGAAACTACTACCCTCCCTCCTCCCGCTCCTCGCCGCCGCTGTCTGGCCCATCGCGTCTTATGCCGCCGATGAAAAACCCTCGAACGAAGGCTTCACCACGATCTTCGACGGGCAGTCGCTCAAGGGCTGGCACGTCAGCACGAAGTCCGGTCACAGCCGGGTGAGCAAAGGCGAGTCGGGAGGAAAGTGGGAGGTGAAGGAGGGGGTGATCACGGGCACACAGAATCCGCCGAAGAATGGCGGGCTCTTGCTGACCGACGAGCTTTACGGTGAATTCGAGGTGATCGTGGAGATGAACAACGATTACGGCCCGGACAGCGGGCTGTTCCTGCGCAGCACCGAGGACGGCAAATGCTACCAGGCGCTGATCGATTTCCATAAAGGCGGCAGCCTGATGGGCATCTATGGCGAAGGTCTCGGCGGCAAACCGCACCTGCGCTTCTTCAGCTTCGGCGCCACCGCGCACGACATCACGCTGCACCCCGATCGCACGCCGAGCCCCGTGCCGGTCGATGCCGAGGGCTGGAAAAAGCTGTGGAAACTCGGGGACTGGAATGAACTGCGCGCCCGCATCACCGGCGGGGATAAGCCCACGATCACGACTTGGATCAATGGCGTAAAGATCATGCAATGGACCGAGACCGAGGCGCGCCTGCCGGTGAAAGGTTCCATCGGTCTGCAGGTCCACGGCGGCGGTAATCCCGAGGATTACGACGGCAAGTTCGTCCGCTATCGAAATGTCCGCGTGAAGAAACTCGGCGCGGACGTGGCGCCGAAATAGCGCGCGGAGCGAGAGCCGCGGAGGACGGTCGCCGGGTGCTTCAGGCGATCGCCTGGGCGAAGGCGGCGACGACTTCGCCGCCGGTGACGTCGCCGTGGTTTTTGATGAAAGTGTCGGCCTGGAGATTGTGAATTTTGCCCGGCGAAAATTGGTAGGCCCGACCGACCGGGAGGAGCATCGCCTTCACGACTTCGCCGGCTTTCATCTTTTGGGCGCCGTTGCGACCGATGCCGCCGTATTTGTCGTTCTCGTCGCCGAGCGCGGCGGCGACGGTGCCGGAGAGGCGCGAAGCCAGCGGATAGGAGATGCCGACCGCGGTGTCGTTTTTGGTATAGGTGACAAGGATCGGGCCGCTGATCCGCTGGGCCTCGATCACGCCGCGGAAAAAGCCGTTCATGAGTTCCCCCGGCGAGAAGCCGTTGTGCGAGAACGCGGCCTGCAACAGCGTCATGCTGTGGAGTTTGGTGGTTTTCGAGGCTAGAGCTGCGGCGGTGACGAGGCGTCCGCCAAAGCTGTGGCCGATGAGGTGAATGCGGGCGACGCCGGGCGCGAGCTGATCGATGAGTGCAGCGACGCCTTTGGAGCCGACGTGGCCGGCGCGCTCCTTCATCATGAAATAGCTGAGGTAACTCACGGTATTGCGCGCTGCGGCGGTGGCGCCTTTGAAGACATCGAGCAATCCCGCGGCCTGACCCGTCCCAACGCCGCCGGTCGAGGGCGCGAGGGCCAGCGCCTGGCCGGTGCGCGGAATGGACGCGTCCACTGCATTCGCGGGAATGTTCAGGCGCTTGAAGAGATCGTTCGGATCGATCGTGAGGAAGATGTCGGAGGCATCTTCTTTGTTCGCGGCGCCGGGATCCATCAGGCTGCGCAGCCGCTCGACGAAAGCCGCGCGGGCGGTCGCTTTGGTATCGAGATCGGGAATCAACGCCTGGGCTTCGGCGAGAGCCTGGATTTGCGCCGGTTCGTCAAACAGGCCCGAGGCTTTCAGCTCCTCCAATTGCCGGACCAGTTTTTCCTGCGATTCAGGGTCGGAAACTGCGTCGCCGATGCCCGCGGCGTTGCCGGCCTTGACCGACCCCTGCGCGGCGATGAGCGCGTCGAAATTCTTCGACGGCCAGAAGACGCCGATGATGGCGCACTTGCGTCCGGCGAGGCGGGCGGGTTCGACGATCTTCGGGTCTGCGAACTTGGTGAAAAAGTCGGTGTAGATTTTCGTCGCGTCGTTCTCGTCATTGCGCCAGCCGTGGGAAATGACAAACACGTCCGTCGTGCCGGCGGGCAGGGAAACGGCGTTGATCGCCGCGCCTTTTTTATCAAATTTGGCTTCGAAATAGGGGATGCCTTTGATCGTGCTCATGGGGATGGATTTGGGATGGTGGGTGGTTCAGACGGATTGAATGGCGCGCATCAGGTCGATCAACCCGGCGCCTTGGAAATAGCGGTCGCGGCGCAGATCGGTGGCGGTGGATACGAAAATTTCCTTCACTTGCTCGGGCCGGCCGATGAATTCCCGGCGCACGGAGAGGAAGGCGGCGATGACGCCGCTGACGTGCGGTGCGGCCATGCTTGTGCCGCTGGTTTCGATGTAGTCGCACTCTGTGTCCTGGGCGACTTCGCGTTTCAATTCGCTGGCCCGGCGCGCACCGCCCGCGACCAGCACGGAGCTCGCGCAGGAAATGATCCGCTCGCCCGGCGCGACGAGATCGGGCTTCAACCGCCCGTCGCCCGTCGGTCCCTTCGAGGAGAAATAGGAGACGCCATAAACATGCGGCATGTCGCGATGCGTGGCGCCGACCGTGATCGCGAGATCGGCGTTGCCGGGGTCGTTAATCGTCACTGTCAGGCCCGCGCTGGTGTTGCCGTTGTTCACCGCGCCGTAGCCGGTATTGCCCGCGGCGACGACGACGACGACGCCCGATTTGACGAGCCGATCGACCTCGACGCAGAGCGGGCTTTGACCGCAGGCAAACCACTTCGGATCGAAGTCGTAGCCGATGCTGATATTCACGCCGTGGATGAGAATGCGGCGGCCGTAGCCGTTGATCTCCTGCACGTGGGCGATGGCGGCGATGAGGTTGCTGGCGTTGCCGATGCCGTTCTCGTCGAGGACTTTCAAACTCACGAGGTGGCACTCCGGGGCCATGCCGCTGATCGCTGCGATCGGCCGCACCTCCTGCTGGGCATCGCCTTTCTCGTCCTGAAAACGCGCGACCGATTGCAGCGGCGCGGCAGGCGTTCCGCCCGGCGTGGGCGCGGTCGTCCATTCGCCGGCGATGATGCCCGCGACGTGCGTTCCGTGACCGTTCTCGTCCACCAGCGGCCCGCCGCCGTCCATGGTGAAATTGCGATGCATCGGCGAGGCCGCATCAACGATGTTTTTCCGCAGGAAGAAATGCGGATGATCGCCTTGAATGCCGGTGTCGATCACTGCCCAGGTGATGCCGGTGCCGCGCGCGGCGAAGGAATTGATCGCGGCGTTCGCTTTGACCGTGGAGATGGAGCGGGTGATCCGCGCCTTGATCGTAAAATCCGGCCAGATGCGATAGATGGCGCGGAGGTGCTCGGGCTTCGGGGTGGACGCCGGCTGGCCCTGTGCGGCCAGTCGATCCGCCAGATCTTTCACGACTTCGGCTTTGACGGCCTTGGAGGCTGATTTCCCGGGGGGTGTGAAGGGCTCCACATCCATCGCCACCAGCCGAAAGATGACATCCGCCGAAAGCGTGGCGAAGACGTACTGGTGGGTGTTCAGGTTTTTCTCGGCGTGCACGCTCTGGCCGGGATCGTCCACTTTTTCGCTCACGATCGCTTCCTTGATGGCCGCTTCGACCCAATCCCGGGCGGCGTCACGCCCGCCGATGAATTCCAGATTCAAGTCGATGATCACTTGAAAGCGCGACGGCAGAATCTGCTCGATGACCACTGGCACCGGCGCTCCGCGCGCGAGCCGCACCTCCTGGCAGGTGAGAATGCGCCGGACGGTGCGCGCATCGAGCCATGCGAAAAAGGCGTTCCAGCCGGGAACGGGTTTTCCGAGGAGATGTTTGGCCCGGACGTTCGCATCGAGTCCGTCGCTCCGCTCCAGGGCTTCGTCCAGCAGCTTTTGGACGGCGGCTCGGACGGCGGGTGTCTTCACCGATTTTCCCCGGGGCAAGACGATTGCCGTGTTGAATTTCACGGCTTGCTTGGGGTGCTTCTTGCGCACTGCTTCGATGAGCGGTCGCTCCTCGAGGATCTTGTTCAGCAGAGGGATCGCGATGACCGTGCGGTCCAGGTTCTTTGGATCGAATCGTTCACCAGGGGAGGGGGACGCAGCGTCAGGCATAACCGTTTACTCAGTCAGGGGTTCTCGCAGCGGGAAGGTCCGGGGCCCGGACGGGTTGCTCGCTCATTCCCGCCACGTTCTTTCGCTTGTATGTCGCTATGCTGGGATGGCGTCGAGCCATTTTCGCGAGGGCGGTCAGCTTTCGCGCCGCAGGCGGTAACGTTTTTGATACTTCAGCGGAGTCAGGCCGACGTGTTTTTGGAAGAGTTGAGTGAAGGCGCTCTGGTCGCAGAAGCCGAGGTTCGTGGCGACCTCATGGATCTGGGAACCCTCCTGCTGCAAGGCTTCGCAAGCGGCTTGGATGCGGAGCTTGATGATGAAGGCCTGCGGGCTCGTGCCGAAGGCTTCGATGAAGCGGCGGTGGAGCTGGCGGAGTGAGACGTGCAGGACGCTCGCCAGCTCTTTCACGGAGACGCCGCGGCGGAAATTTTCCTGAATGTAGGAAACCGCGCGATCGATCTGCAGATACGGCTGCAGCACCTGGCGGCGGCCTTCGTAGCTTTGCACCGTGCCCATCAGGCCGATGACGCGCCCGCGCTGGTCGCGGATCGGCAGCTTGTTCGTCACGAACCAATCGGGGATTCCCTGGCCGGTGAAAAACAGCTCGACGATGTTCAGCTTCGGCTGGCCGGTGCTCATCACTTCCTCGTCGTCGCGGCGGAAATTTTCCGCGAGCCGCGAGGGAAAAAGATCGAAGTCGGTTTTGCCGACGACCTGCGCTTCCTGGCGGAAACCGAAGCGCTCGATGAAGTGCTGGCTGGCCGCCATCAGCCGGAATTGCCGGTCCTTCGCGAAGAACGAAATATCCGGCATATGATCGAAGAGCCGGTAGAACGGCGTGTCCGATCCGATGCGCCGGAGGAAGCGTTCACGGTCGGCGAGGGACGCCGGGTTGGGGGCTGGCATGCGGGAACGGTGGCGCGGAAGGGCGCGCACGGCAATCGGGAAGCGCGCCGGCGGGTGGCCGATTTCCGATAAAAGTTGTCCGACGTTGCCTCTGGAGGAATGGGCGGCTCGGGGGTCCACTGAGCACCATGAAGGTCTCCCTCCTCTTCGCCCTCTGCCTCCACTTCCTGAACTTCCTCGCGACGGCGGCGGACGGTCCGATCCGCGTCCTGTTCCTCGGGCACGAAAGCGAACACCACAACAGCGGCGCTTACGTGCCGCTGCTCATGGAGAAGTATGGCCGCGACGCGATCTACTTCGACTACTTCACCAAACCCGACTGCCTGACCGCGGACACGCTCGGCCACTACGATGCGGTGATGCTCTACGCCAACCACGGCACCATCACCCCGGAGCAATTCAAGGCGCTGAATGACTTCGTCGAGAGCGGTCGCGGCTTCCTGCCGATCCACTGCGCGAGCGCGTGCTTTGGCAACAGCCCGGAGTTCATCGCGCTCGTCGGCGGACGCTTCAGGTCGCACGGGACCGGGGTCTTCAAGGCGACGATCGTGGACCAGTCGCACCCGATCATGCAGGGCGTGGAGGAATACGAGACGTGGGACGAAACCTACGTCCATGACCAGATCAACACGCAGGGCCGGAAGCTACTGGCCGAGCGCGTCGAGGGCGAAAAACGCGAGCCATGGACGTGGGTGCGCGAGCAGGGCAAAGGCCGCGTCTTTTACACAGCGAGTGGGCACGATGAACGGACGTGGAAGAACGCCGATTTTCAGAAAATGCTCGGCAACGCGATCGTGTGGTCGGTCGGTGACGCGCGGAAGGCGAGTTGGGAAAAATTCCTCGCGCAGCGCGAACCGGAAATGCGCGAGAAGAGTCCGTATGTCGCGAACTACGAGAAGCGGCCGGAGCCGATCACGTTCCAAAAACCGTTCAGTCCGAAGGGCGCGATGGAGCGCACGCAGGTGCCGGCGGATTGCCGCCTGGAGCTGTTTGCCAGCGAACCGGAGATCGGCAAACCAATCGCTTTTGCCTGGGACGAGCGCGGGCGCCTGTGGGTCGCGGAGACGAGCGATTATCCGCATGGCGTGGTGGAAGGCGGCGAAGGTCAGGACAGCATCAAGATTTGCGAAGACACGGATGGCGACGGCAAGGCGGACAAGTTTACGGTCTTCGCCGATAAGCTGAACATCCCGACCGGCCTCGTCTTCGCGAACGGCGGGGTGATCGTCTCGCAGCCGCCGCGTTTTGTTTTCCTCAAGGACACGAACGGCGACGACAAGGCCGACACGCGCGAGGTGATCGTGGACGCATGGGGCGTGAAGGATACGCATGCGCAGGCGAGCAATCTCCACTACGGCTACGACAATTGGCTCTACGGCTGCGTGGGTTATTCGGGCTTTGAGCGGATAGTGAATGGCAAGGTGCAGAAATTTGCGATGGGCACGTATCGCTTCAAGGCGGACGGCTCGGCGGTCGAGTTTCTGCATCAGTTCACGAACAACTCGTGGGCGCACAGCTACAACGACGCGGGCGATCAATTCGGCGGAACGGCGAATGGCGCGCCGATTTTTTTCGGCGGCATTCCGAAGACCGCGGCGCCCGAGGGCGTGAACATCATGACCGCGAAGAAGATCAACGTGGTCGATGCCGCGCACGCGATCACACCGAACTATCGCCAGGTCGATATCTTTGGCGGCTACACCGCGGCGGCGGGCTCGAGCTTCATCTACTCGAAGAATTTGCCCGCACGCTTTCAGGGCAAGGCGATGGTCTGCGAGCCGACGATGAAGATCGTGGCGCTGATGGACGTGCGTCCGGACGGCGCGGGCTTTAAGGCGCTCGACGGCATGAACCTCTTCGCGAGCACCGATGAGTGGACTTCGCCGGTGTATGCCGAAGTCGGCCCCGATGGCGCGGTGTGGGTCGCGGATTTCCAGAACTTCATCATCCAGCACAACCCCACGCCGAGCGTGGCGCGCGGCGGCTTCGACGCGAAGACGGGCGTGGGTGGCGCGCACGAAAACGCGCTCCGCGACCACCGCCGCGGCCGCATCTACCGCGTCGTCTGGGACAAGGCGCAGCCGGTGAAGAAGTCGCTCGCGAACGCCGACACCGCACAGCTCGTGGCGGCGCTTGGCGACGACGTGCAATACTGGCGCCTGCTCGCGCAGAAGAATCTCGTGGAGAGCAAAAAGACCGACGCCGCGACCGCGCTGAAAAAGCTGGTGCTGGCGAACGACGGCCACATCGCGGCGATCCATGCGCTGAACACGCTGCAAGGCCTCGGCCAACTCGACGAAGCCACGCACAAAAGCGCGCTGCTCGCCAAGGATGCGCGTCTTCGCCGCAACGCGGTGCGCGCGCTCGGAGTCGATGGGGCTGCGCAGTCGCTCTTCTT
>JBBQIZ010000117.1:0-13963 GCA_038325425.1 Chthoniobacterales bacterium | reverse complement strand
GGTGAAGATCCGAACCAGTCCAACGATCTCGGCCTCACTCCGCTCATGGCCGCCGCGATCGCGGGACACGTTCCTACGGTGAAGGCGCTGCTCGCCGCTGGCGCGCCGCCGGAGACGATGGACGTGCGCGGTCGCACTGCGCTGGGTTACGCCATCGCGCTCAAGCAAAAGTCGGCCCTCGAGACGCTGCTCGAGCATCAGTCTGTTTTGCCAGCCGCCGCCGAAGGCGGCGACGACCTGGCCGCCGCCGCGCTCGACGCTGCTGATCCGGCGCTGCTCGACACGGTCCTGCGCCGCCTCCCGGCAGGCCTCACTTGGACTCCCGCGGCGCGCATTGCCTTTGCGAAATCGCTCGCCGCCCGCGACACGCTGATCGGCCCGCTCTTCATCGCCAAATACGCCGGCCCGCCCGCCGCCTCGGACGACGCGCAACCGCTGCTCGCCTACGCCGTGGTGCGCGGGGACCTCGATCAAGTGCGCACGCTGCTCGATCTCGGCGCCGAGGCTGACACGACGCTCGACCGCCCGAAAGACGCCGCCTTTCGCGAACTTCTCTCTTCCAACTACGTCAAATACTACCTCGACAGCACCCAGGGCATCACCGTGCTCATGCTCGCCGCGGGGATGAAGCAGACGGATTGCGTGAAGCTGCTGCTCGAGCGCGGAGCCAGCCGTCTGGCGAGCACGCGCGGTCGCGCCAAACTCATCGCGCTCTATTTCGCGGCGTGGGCCGATTGCCCGGAAACGCTGCAAGCGCTGATCCCGAACTCACCCAAGAAAGACGAGCTGTGGATTGAGATTTCGATCAATGAGCAACGCGCGCGCTACTATCGCGACGGCGAGTTGGTCCTGACCGCCACCGTCTCCACCGGTCGCTCCGGCTTTCCCACGAAGCCGGGCGAATACGTCGTCACCGACAAGAATCGGCATCATCGTTCATCGATCTACGAAAATGCGCCGATGCCCTTCTTTATGCGCCTGAGCTGCCGCGATTTCGGACTGCACGAGGGCAACGTGAGCAGTGGTTACGCCTCGCACGGTTGCATCCGCCTGCCGGGCAGCATCGCCGCGCGCTTTTTCAAGGAAGTGCCCACCGGCACGTGGGTCAGTATCCGGCGCACCAGCGAAGAGGCGAAGAGCTCGACGGTCTCCCGCAAACCATAGCGCGGCGCGCTACTTCTTACCGCCGAAGAGGCTCCAGCCCGTGCCTTTCTCGGTCTTGTTCTGCTGCACTTTCAACTGGCCGAGCAACGACTGCAGGCCGAGGTACACCTTGTGCCAGGCACCCTCGACAGCCGGGATCGCATCCGGGCTGTCGGCGAGGTAGCGGAGGCTCGGGGCTTGGGCGAAGAGGTGATGCACCTCGTCTTTTTTCGGCCCGCCTTTTTCCGTGGAGGCAATGATCGCCTCGAGTCCCTGCGCGATGACGCTTTTGACTTCGAGGAACTGCGTCTCGTCTTCGCGCGCAAATTTTTTGTCCCGCGCGAGATTCACGTAGTGGTTAAATTGCTTCCAGCACTCGATGTAGTTTTCGAGGTGGAGGATGAATTCTTCGATGGACTTGTAGTGCATGGCGGGAGGGGTGTGAGAGGTCGGCAGTTGCAAGGTGGCCGGTTGGAGAAAGATGAGCGCGCCGCCGCGCAGTTCGCGGGCGGTAATGGTCAGGCCGCTGAAATTCAGGTGCAGATCGGTCAGCGCCAAGTTTGCGGCCTGCGCGGACTTGAAAGCCTCGATGACCTGTCGGCCAATCGCCATGACGGCGCCTGCCGGGAACGAGGAGGGGAGCGTGGAGGCGACGAGTTCGCCGCCGCGATGCAGCGTGAAACAGCCGCTCGGTAGACGTTCGGGGCGCAGCGGTTTGAGCTCGCGGGTGAAAGGTTTCAGGAGGCCCATTTTACTTCGATCTGTTTCATGGTTTCGCGAATGTGGGGAAGCATGGCCGAGCGGGTGAAGCCCACGCCGAGGTCCTGCTGGTCACTGGAGATGATGGCCACGTGGCGCTGCGGTCCGAGGGCTTCGATCTGCTCGAGTTGCCCGGCTTCCAGTCGGTCGCCGAGCGAGCGCATGGCGCGCGTCGTGTGATGGATCCACTCGGCGATTTTGTCCGGATTGTCCGCGCCCCAGTGCTCGAATTTTGCTTTGTCGCCGACCTCCACCGCCACCACAAATTGCACGCCTTTATAACGCGAGAAACCCGCCAGCGAATTGCCGTCTTCGCCGATGATTTCCTCCGCCTTGGCCTCGTCCATGGTCTGCGCCGTCTCCATGAGCAGGTTTTCGTAGGAGGAAAAAATCGTGCGCGGACGCGGCACGTCACTTGGCAGGATCTCGAAACTGCCGGATCGCCAGCTCAGCATTTCGAGGAACGCTTCCTTGCCCAGCAATTCGCCGGTGGCGGCATCGATGATCTCGCCTTTTTGAATCCAGATGCGGCCTTCGCCGTGGGCGCTGGAGATCTTCAGGATCGCGGAACTCTGCGTCAGGCATTCGAGCTGGATGATGTCCACGAGCGTCTTGCTCTGCACGCCGCGGAAGCCGCCGGTGTCTTCCTTCTCGAGCATCGACTCGATGCAATCGACGAAGTTGATGATCTCCTTCCCGGTCTTTGGTTTCTCCATGTAGAGATCGATCCCCATGGCGTAGGAGCGGGCGCGGAATTGTTCGTCCTCGGCTGCCGTCATCACCACGACGCGCAACGTGGGAAACTTGCGGCGGACGATGGCCAGAACCTGGAAGCCATCCATGACCGGCATTCGCAGATCGACCAGCAGGAGGTTGAAAGGTTCGCTTTCGAGAAGAGCGATGGCGCGGGCGCCGGTATCCGCCGTATGGATCTCCGGTTGGCTGGGCAGACGCGCCAAAATTTCCTGATAAATCTCCAGGATGTCGTGTTCGTCGTCGAGAATTAGGATTTTCTGCCGGGCGGCCATGGGCGGGGAAACTAGTGTTTAAGAAGGTTGGCGGGCTTCGATTGGGGAAGAGTCGGGATTTTTGTCACGGACTTTCAGCACGTCACGCGCCAAGTGCGAAGACGGGCAGAAGATTTCTTGAAGCTCGCTACGTACTGGCATCGCGGCTGCTAACCTAGCATCCACATTCCGCACGGCTTCATGCTCACGCTCTTCAAAAAACTCTTCGGCAAATCCGATTCCAAGGCCGTCGCTCCCACGCCCCTAGTCGCAGCGGCCCCGAGCACGCCGATGCCCACGATCGAGGTCGCGCATCTTTCGCTGGCCGCGATCACGGCCCGCTTTCCCGAGGAGATCATGCCGCTGCTCGTGAAGGAGCCGGACGCCAATGTCACCGTCGCACTGCCGCTGCCGACGATCCTCAAGCAATTGCCCACGGGCTGCGTAAAAATGTCGCTCGGCACTCTCCAGCGGCAGGCGCACGGTCTGATCAAACCGCTTCCTCCGGGCGATAAACGCACCGTGGATGTGCCGCTCGCCGAGATCTTCCGCCATGTGCGGCTCAGTTCGCTGCGCCGTCGGCTGGATCAGCGCCCGGTCTTCGTCCCGGAGATCGGCTTCAATCTTTTCGGCGACGCCTCCAATCCCTACGCGGTCTCGCCCGACGATCACCTGGAGCACACGCAAGTGCTCGATCTCACGCCCAACGAAGAGCCGCAACGGCAGCCGCAGCCGCGCTCGGACGGTCAGAGGGTCTTGAAGATGGACGACGGCCTGCGCGAGCACTTCGGCAGCGCCGCGGCGGCCCGCTCGCTGGCCTCCGCGTCCGAGCAATCCGCCGCGGCTCCCCGCGGGATCGCACCCTCCGCCGAGATGGTTGCGCCGATGGCGCCCGCGCCCGCTCCGATCGCTAAGCCGACGGGAGCAACACTTTCCTTAAAGGTCGCGCCGCTGGCCGCAGGTTGGCCTGAGGAGATTCGTGCCGAAGTCGAGGCGCTCGATCCCGCAACTGTCGTGACCCTGCCCGCGGATGAAGTCAGCGCGGGGCTCGGCAAGGGGCGCGTGTCATTCTCCTGGGCGCAGATCCACGCTTGGCTCGAGCCGGCGGCACCGCCCATACAGGCCGCGGGCAACACGGCGCTGGTGCTACCGCTCAAGATCGTCGCGCCCGCATTTCTTTCCGCAAACAAGCCGACCGCGGAGCGGAAGAGCTTCGCCCTCGATGCGAGCATTCCTGCGCTCTTCAGCGACGGTCGCCCGCCGGGCGCAGTCGCCGAGCCCGAGGCGCCACCCGCCGAAGCAGAGGTTTATGCCGAACCCGAGCCCGTGGCTGAGCACGTCGCCGAGCCTTTGACGCACGAGGAGCACAGCGCCCCGGAGCTGGCGATCACTCACGAAACGCGCAAACATGCCGAGACGGTCGGCGAAATTTTCGGCCAGCCGCACAAGCAGGATTGGACCCCGTCGGAGATCGTCGCCGGGACGGTGAAGCTGCCTGGCGTCGCCGGTGCCATCGTCGCCCTGCAGGAAGGTCTGCAAGTCGCCGCATCACTGCCGGACGGGGTGAAGAGCGATGTCATCGCGGCCTTCCTGCCGCAGATTTTTGCGCGGCTGAATCAGTATTCCAGCGAGATGAGGCTCGGCGACGTGGACGATCTTCTTTTTACGACCCACGGCGCGCACTGCCAGATCTACCGCCTCGGCTACGTCTATCTCGCCGTCCTCGGCAAACCGGGCGAATCCCTCCCCTGGCACGAACTTCGCCTCATCTCCGAGGAGCTGGCGCGGCAGACCCACAAGTAAACTCCAAAGAAAATGGCCATCATCAATCAAGCGACCAAGGAACTGCAGGTGAAGATCGTCTATTACGGTCCTGCAAAAAGCGGCAAGACGACTAACCTCGAACAAGTGCATGCCAACGTGCAGGTGCCGGACTCGACCGCTAAGGGCAAGATGACTTCGCTGGCCACGAGCAGCGATCGCACACTCTTCTTCGATTTCTTCCCGCTCGAAGCCGTGGCGATCAAGGGCTTCAAGACAAAGTTCGCGCTCTTCACCGTACCGGGCCAGGTCATCTACAACGCCACCCGCCAGATCGTGCTCCGCGGCGTCGATGGCATCGTCTTCGTCGCCGACTCGCAGTACGACAAGATGGAGGAAAACGTGGAGACCTTTAAGCATCTCGAAGACAACCTGAAGACGCTGAACCTAAACCTCGACGACATCCCCTACGTGATGCAGTACAACAAGCGCGACTTACCCGATGTCGCGCCCATCGAATACATGGACTTCGTCCTCAACAATCGCGAAGTGCAGGTGCCCTCCTTCGAAGCCTCGGCCTCGAACTGCAACGGCGTCTTCGAGACGCTGAACATGATCACGCGAATGCTTCTCCACAAATTTCTCAACGACGGCGCTCGCAAATAAAACCCACCTGAATGAGTCAATTTCCACAGCTCCATCAGGAAGACCTCGACCACCTCAACGTGGTCCTGGGCGAATTGCTCACGAAGAGCGAGGCCCACGTCGCCCTGCTCGTCGAAAAAGCCGGCTACCTCATCCATCAATGCGGCAATCCCGCTTCGATCGATACCACGACTTTCGCCACGCTCGGCTCGAACGCCTACAACGCGGTCCAGTTCATGGCGCAGCTCGTGAACGAGAACAACTTCACGAGCATGTATCAGCAGGGCGAGAACTTCAGCACGCTCATGGTGAACGTGGACGAAAACTCCCTGCTTGTGATCGTCTTCCCCACGCACCTCACGGTGGGCTCGATGAAGTACTACGCTACGCCCGCGGCCAAATCGATCGCCGAACGCATCGTCTTCGCCTCCGCGCGTGAGCCCGGCCAAGGGCTCGATCTCAGCGACCTCGATCCCAAGGACGTGCAGTCGCTATTTCAAAAGAAGGCGTAGCGGCCCGCTTCAGGACCAGATCTTCTTCCACCACTTCGCCACGGGATCGACATCGATCTCGCGCGCTTTTTCCACCGCCTGCTCCACGGCGTCGCGCACCACGTCTGCCGAGTGGGCGTAAACTTTTTTCCCGCGCTTTGCGCTGCTCGCGAGCGTGACGCGGATTTCGTCCAGCGCTTCCTGCCAGGGTTCGCGCTTCGGCGGTTCGACAAAGCGGGTGAGCAAGCCGATGGCAAAACCGATGCCGAGGGCGGTCAGGACCGCGGGCACGGGGTTGGCGCGGATGCAGTTGTCAGTCTCGCGCAGCATTTCCTTTGCACGGTCTTTGGAGTCCTGGGTGTTCATAAAAAGTACGGATTAGGGTTTCTGTTTCTTCTCAAACTCTTCGTAGAGCTTTACCGCTCCGAGCACGAGCACCAGTGGACGCGCGAGCGCCACGGCCAGCCGTACCAAGGCGCCCAGCACCCGGCCCACGGGAAAGATGGTCAGCAGCACACCGCCGAGCAGCGCCAAGCCGACAGCTTTGGTCGGATCGTCGCGGACAAATTTCTGCGTCTTCTCGCTTAGGTCGTCGACCGTCTGGCGCCAGTCGCAGCAGCTTCCGGATCGCGGGGTGTCGTGGGATTCGTCCATAATAATTGAGATCGGTTGGTCGTTACCTGATTGCACTTCAATGTTCTCCAACATGCAACCTTCGGCACTTCCACACCCTCATCGCAGCGGGGATGGCGTGTGGATGCTCCGCGAAACAAAAAAGCGGTTGGCAAGGAGAAGTCTTTTGTTATGTTCCGCCCTCTCAAATGGTGGTCGTAGCTCAATGGTAGAGCTCCAGTTTGTGGTACTGGCTGTTGCGGGTTCGAGTCCCGTCGACCACCCCATTTCCCTTTCCGCCCTGCGGGCGGGAACTTTTATTGCGGCGTCTTGTCGGTGGGCGGCGGCACTTCTTCGGGAAAAAGCACCTGCACCCGGTAGTCGCGGCCGTCGCCGAATTTCTCGGCCAGCCAGTGCTCCACAAACTCCGCGACCTGCCGCCGCGCCACCTCCCTCACGAGCGTCGTGCTGTTGCGCGCCCGCTTGTGCAGGCTGCCCGTGAGCGACTCGCGCAAGCGATCCCGCACCGCGCCTTCATCCCGCCAGATGCTGCCTTCGAGCGTGTAAAAGGTCAGCGCGGACACATCCAACGCGGGCGTATTCGGCTGCAACGGCGGCGCGAGCACGGTGATCGTCTTGTCCTGCTGCCGAAACTCCCACGGCGCGGCGAAATCGAGGTAGTAGGTATATTCCACCGGTGCCTGCGCCTGCACGACGACCTTCGGCACCGGCACTAGGCCCCACGCTGCGCTGCCCGCCTCCTCACGCTGGAAGGTTTCGTTCTGTTTCAGAGTCGCCACCTGCAAGCGCGTGGTGCCGCTGATCTCCGCCGCGTGGCTGAAAAACGCCTGGCGAATCGTCCCCTCGCGAAAGGCCTGAGCGACTGTGACCGCCTGCCCGCCGATCTCCTTCACCATCGCGCGACCTTTATCCAAAACCACTCCCGGGACCCCGGTCAGGCGATTAAAAAACCACATCCCTGTCGCCGACAACAGCGCCACCAGACCGAGCAGCAACACCACGCGAGGCCAACGATTCCGGGCGGCAGCGGGCGGGCTCACAGGAGAATCAGGCGGCATAGAGTTGTGGCTCGGGGCGTTCGGTCGCGGCGTCCCCTGCTATCCCACGAACGACGATCAGGGTCAACGTTCCCGACTTGGCGTTTGCCGCTCCGCACTTCGGTGTGCACAATGCTTGGCCAAGTCCCCGCATGAACCCGCTTGAACAGCGCATCAAATACAAGTTTCGCAATTCGCTCCTCCTGGCGGAAGCGCTGACGCATCCCAGCCTCGGCCACGAAACCCAGCGCCACCACTTCGACAACCAGCGACTGGAATTCCTCGGCGATGCGGTGCTGCAGCTCGTCTTTACCGAGTATTTGTTCGATCAATTCCAAAACCTCGGCGAAGGCCAACTCACCAAGATCCGCGCCCGCATCGTCTCGCGCGAAGGCTTGAAGATTCTCGCCGATCGCATCGGCATCGGTAAATACCTCATGATGGGCCGCGGCGAAGAATCGAGCGGTGGCCGCGAGCGCGCTTCCACTCTCTCCGACGCTTTCGAAGCGCTCATCGGCGCGATGTATCTCGACAGCGACTTTGTCACCGTGCGCCGGATCATCCTCACCGAAGCGCGCGAACTGCTCGAGGAACTCGAGATCGATCCGCCCGACACGAATCCGAAAGGCCGGCTGCAGGAGCTGCTCCAATCCATTTCTCCCGTCAGCCCGACGTATCCGATCGTGGACCAATCCGGTCCCGAACATCAAAAGTGCTTCGTCGCCAAGATCGTCTGGGAAGGCTTGGAACTCGGCCTCGGCGAGGGCCGGAGCAAAAAGGAAGCGGAGACCGCCGCCGCGCGCGACGCCCTGCATAAGGAATTGTGGAGAAGCGTCACCGATGGCGCCGCAGCGGGCAGTGCCGCAGGGCTCGGCGGCAACGGTCAGTAGCCCTGCAAGAATCAGCGAAGGCCCGCCTCCGCGCGAACGCTTACCAGTTTTCCGGCGAAACCGGTTGGGCGAAGACCGGGAGCTCTTCCGCAAAAATCGACCGGAGTTCCGCGGCCTCCTTGAGCAGCGCCTGACTCTCGGTCGTCTTCCCCGCGTAGGAGGCAAACACGCCGAGATGCCACTTGCGGAAAGCACTGATCGCCGGCGGCATGTCCGGCGCGATGAACGACTGGCTCATCTCGAAAACACTGTCCGCCGCGACCTCACCCCACGGCACCGGCACCAGACCACGCGGGGAATTAACGAGCAGTTGCTGGTCGTCGGCTTTCGCCACTCCGCCCGCGATCGGCGCGCCCGCTTTCGAGTTGAGCGGCTTGGCATAACCCTTTGCGTTGAGATCTTCGAGGAGCTGCGATTTGAAGTTCGCCAGCCACGACGCTTTCTTGATCAGGAGCGCCTGCTCCTCCTTCGCCTTCTCCGTCTTGAAATTCGGATCCGAGATCACCTGCTTCGCCGCTTCGAACTGATATTTTGCGAGCAGCTCCGTCCGCTTTTTCTTCGCCTCCGGCAGCACCTTGTCGTCAAACGCCTGCTCGTCCGCCGACATCTTCGTCCTCTCCGCCATCACCGACGCCACCTTTGGTGACAGCTCCGCGATCTTGGCGTCGAGTGTTTTGCTGAGCTTCGTATCCAGCTTCATCTTGCCCCGCGCCTCCCGGGCTTTCGCCAAAGCCTCCGCCTGCTGCTCGATCGAGGTCGCCGCCGTCAGCGCCTCATTGGCCGGGCGATACTCCAGATAATCGTTCACACAACTCTCCGCGATCCCTTGGAGCCGCTTCAAGTCGTCCGGCCCATCCGCCCACTCGACCATCCTCTCGGGCGCCACCGCTGCAAATTGCCGAAAGAGCGGCACCGCTTCCTCGAAATTTTCGAGATTCCAGTCCTTCAGCGCGTAGAGCAGAAAAACGATTCCTTCAAAACTCCACCGATCGTAATCCTTCGCGACTGTCGCCGGAATGACCGCGTCGCCGGCGAGCAACTGCGACACATCCAGGAAAAACTTGGCCATCACCGCGTCCTGCTCCTTTTCCGAATACGGCCCGCGCTTCACGATCTCCGCATAGACCTTGCGCGCCTCGGGCTCCTTGCCTTCCAAAAGCAGCGCCATCCCCTCCAGCATCGAGATCCAGTTCCAAAGCGGCTGGCGGATCTTCGGCTCCGCGCCCAGTTCACGAAACGCCACCGCCGCTTCGGAAAACTTCCCCTCGAGCAAAAGCTGGCGAGCTTCCTTGTAGCGCGTGTCCACCGAAGGCCCGGCCTTCTTTTTCTCCGCCGTCGGCTTCACCGCCGACTTCGCTTTTCGATCGCAACCCGCGAAGATGCACGACAACAAAGCCAGAGCGACAAGAGGGCGGAAACAGCGAATCATAAATACGAGTGAAGAGTGAGCCCGCATCATCTCCCCAACGATGCGCCATCGTCAACCCACAGCCCGCTGCTTGATGAAGGTTGGGAAAACGTGCCGCAAAGAAGTCCGAGAAACTACTTGCCACCCCGCGCAGCGATCCTCATATTCGCGCGCTCTTTTCCGCGGTTCGCCGTGCAACTGAAAAGACCCTATCGTCCAGTGGCCTAGGACACTCCCCTTTCACGGGAGTAACACGGGTTCGAATCCCGTTAGGGTCACCACATTCATAAGTGGCTCATATACAGAGGATTCCTAAAGTAGGACTCCGACGCGAGTTGGGATGCATAACAATTTTGCATAACATGTCCGTCCAGATTTGGTCATGTCCGACGGTGTCCGTGGAGGTGATTTCTCTCCAGATGCCGCGTCCGAACGGATGTGGCAAGCGAGCTGTCGGGCAAGGCCCCAATTGACTCTAAATTAGACGAGGGACGATTGGTCGGCAGCTGAGGCCTCATTCGTTCCAGGGAGTGCCTCCGCGTCACATCACGAAGGTCATCACCTCCGTAAGCTGTGTAATCAAGCCCGCCAGGGCGGGACGAGTGTCGGCGTTGCGTGCGCTCCACGCGAGGCAAAGGGTGAAGCGATCGCGCAGACGAAGCCGGTGAAACCGTTCCGGTCTGAGCGCCGCAAGCGCGGTGTCCGGGAGAACTGCTGCGCACATGCCCGATTGAAGCACCTGCGCCGCCTGCAGGTAAGAGGAACAGCCGACCGCGACGTTCATCCGGACTTTGGCCTTTTCGGCGATGCGATCAATGGATTCGCGCATCTTGCCGCCCACCGGAAGAGCCAACGGCACCGCCCCCAACAGCGACGCGACATCCTTCGGCTCGGCCCGCAGAAGCCCCTTCGGGACAAGCAAGGAATGCCCGATCTCGCCGAGGGTGGCGTGCCGCAGTCCCGGCCCGAGCGCCTCCTTGCGAACAAATGCGAGGTCGTAGATGCCCTCGCGGGTCGCGGTGACAATCTCACGGGTCTGCTCGTGGTAGATCTCAAAGCGGAGATGGCTGTTCGCATTCTCCAGCCTTTTGAGTCGGGGCAGCACGAGCCAGTAGGCGACACTGTTGGAGGCAACAATCCGGACGCTCCACGCGGCACCGCGGCACCGCACGGCGTAGTCCGACAGGCCTTTGAAGTTCTCACGCCCCACTGCCGCGAGCTCCCGGCCCGCCTCGGTCAGTTCCAGCCCGCGCCCGCGCCGACGGATCAGCTCCACGCCGAAGAAGGATTCCAATTCGCGGATCTGCCGGCTGATGAGCGACTGCCGGACGGTGTCACCCTTCGCGGCTCCGACGATCGAGCCGGCATCGGCCACGGAGCAGAAATTGCCGAGGCGCTCCATGGAGAATCCCGACTGTGAGAGCAAATGCTGATACATGACTACGCAGTAAGGCTATTTACAATCCGAGCACTGTGCAAGCCGGAGACGTAGAGCTAGCTTTACCGCATGAAAGAAAGAAAAATGAAGCGCGGACTGGTCACCGCCAGTCCCTCTGAGTTCCTCGTCCATCAGCGCCTTGGCCGGACCCGCTTCCTGGAGCGGGGTCGGGCTGTTTGGGTTCTACCGTTAATCGACCGCTACGCTCTCATCCCAGCGGACGCGAATTCGGTCTCGTTCTGCGCGGATCAAATCACCGCGGAGAACCAGGGAGTCGAGGTCAGCGGCTTTGCCATCTGGAACGTGGTTGATCCGAAGCGGGCAGTGGAGGCGGCCGATTTCACGGACGCCACTGAGGCTATCAGCCGCATCGGCGGTCACCTGCGCCAGGTGGTCGAGTCGGCCATCCGGCATCAGGTCGCAAACTTCACCCTCGAAGATTCTCTGCGGAAGCGCGCCGTCATCATCGAAAGCTTGAAAGCGGAGTTGGACGACGTGGCCAGTCAATGGGGCCTGGCCATCGCCACGGTGGAAATCAAAACGGTTCGCATCATGTCGGCCCAGCTCTTTGAAAACATGCAGGCGAAGTTCCGGGACGCCGTCCGGCTCGAAAGCGAGCACAGCGCCATAACGACCAAGGAGCTGATCGACCGCGAGCGGGCGGAAGTCCGGGAGGAATCCGCGCGCCGTGAACTGGCCTTCCGCGACGCCGAGGCAGCGCGAGCGGCAGAACTGCGGCGCGCGGAGATCGAGCGTGACGCGGAAATCGAAAAGATCAGGGGCATCCGGCACGTGGATGTGGAACTCGTCAAGCTGGGCAACCAGTGCCGGCTGATCGAAGGACGCGAAGCGACCCGGCGAGAGGCGATGAAGGCTGAAGCCGCATTGATCGACCTCGATACTCAACTAGAGCGACTGCGCTTTGCTCTGGATGAAACTCGTGCGGCCAATCGAAACCAAATTGCCACGACCGAGGACGCCATGGAGCGTCGCCGGATTGAGGTCGCGAATACCAAAGACGCCGCCCGGCTCTTTCTGGAAAACCTGCCCGGCCTTCTCGCCGGGGTGAGCATCAGCAGCCTGAATCTCGGTGACCCGATGATTGTGGATGCCCTTGGACGGCTCGCTCGCAGTATCGCCAGCCCCGGCTCCTACGGTGGCCTTTACGCCCCCGGAAACGAATAAGCCTATGAAAACAGAAATGAACTATCCGCCCTACGACATCATTGGTGACATTCACGGCTACGCCGATGTCCTTGAGAAACTGCTGCGCAAACTTGGCTACGAAAAGCCCACCGGGGTCTGGCGCCATCCTGAAGGTCGAAAGGTGCTCTTCCTCGGCGACTTCATCGACCGTGGTCCCTCGATTCGCCGCACACTCGAGACGGTGAAGACCATGGTCGATGCGGGCGAGGCGCTGGCCGTGATGGGCAACCACGAATACAATGCGCTGCTCTACCACACTCGCGGAGCCAACGGTGACTGGTTGCGCTGCCGCACGCAAAAGAACGTGAACCAGCACGCCGTCACGCTGGCCCAGTTCTGGAACCATCGCGATGAGTGGGAAGGCTACCTCGCCTGGTTCGCCACCCTGCCGCTGTGGGTGGACCTGGGCGGGCTGCGCGCGGTCCATGCGAACTGGGACGACCGGCTGGTGAGCGCGAACTCGGAATGGCGGTTTCTCGACGGGGAATTTCTGCACCGCTCAAGGGTCAGGGACAGCCGTGAGTTCGCGCACTGCGAGATCCTCCTCAAAGGGGCGGAGGCGGAGTTACCCGAGGGAGGCTACTTCACGGACAAGGAACATACCGTGCGAACCAAGATGCGGCTTCGGTGGTGGCTGCCCGCCCGGGGCCGGACCTACCATGAGCTTTGCATACCGTCGCCGACTCAGTCCGACAAAGTGCCGCACGAGGTCGTGCCCGAGAGATTCGAGGCGCTTTGCCCCGGCTATCCGGCAGACGCTCCGCCGCTCTTCTTCGGGCACTACTGGCTTCCTTTCGAGGACAAAGCCGAACTCATCGCGCCGAACGTGGCGTGCCTTGATTTCAGCGTGGCAAAAGACGGCGCGCTCTTCGCCTATCGCTGGGATGGAGAGCAGACCCTCAAGACCGACAAGATGGTTTTTGCCAGGGAGCGGGAATGAGGAGCATCGAATTCTTGCGCCACGCCGAAAGCGCCGCCGCCGGCCTCCCGACCTCCGACCTTGGCGACATCCCGCCCACAGAGCGGGAAGGCTAGGGTGAGCGGGCGCGCCTTACTCGAAAGAGCAACGTCGTGATCGAATCATGGCCACGATCAACGTGTCGAACAAGTTGGCGAGGAACCGAAACTTTGTGGCTCATCACCGTTTCCTCCGCGAGAAATTGAATTCCGTTTGGGTCCAGAGATCTCGGCACCGCGGCGAAATCCAACGAAGAAGTGCTTGAATTTTTTGCAGAGTTTTCTTCATGAACTGTTCTGTGTGTTGAGTTGGGGATTACGACGCAAAGACCGGCTCCGGGCCGCCCTGCGCCTTTCATCCATTCGCCCTCGCGGAGCCGGTTTTTCTGACCACGCGCAGACTTCACCACGGTCAGCCGGACAAATGCTGTCCGACCCTCAACCCTTTTCCGGCGATTGTCCTTGAGCCGCCGGCGCGGCGGAATTTATCTCCTCCGACATGAAGCGTTCCCCGGCGACGGTCCGACCCAGTTTCAAACGGCCTGCGGTGATTCATTCCCGGCCACCGCTGGAGCGGATGATGCGCCT
>JBBQIZ010000116.1:0-14012 GCA_038325425.1 Chthoniobacterales bacterium | reverse complement strand
TTCAGGGCAAACGCGGCGGCGAGCAGGACTTTGGTTGGGGGAAACATGCGAGTCTTCACCATCAATAAGCTCCGGGAGGGAATTATTGGACAAAGAATTTCATCTCCGGAGCGGCCGCCGCACAATCAGGACAGGAGTCGAGGGGGGCGCCTCGCCGGAGTCAGCGTAGCGGCAGACCGCCGACCATGAAGTAGCCGATGAGCACGCGATGACCGGTGCTGGTGGCGTTCTTCTCGGGCAGCACGCGCAGTTTGAGCGTGTGTTTGCCGGGGGTAAGGCCGGTGGTGAGCAGCGCGTAGCTGTAGCGGGGAAAATATTTACCGGGAGCCGTCTCGACGACGCCTTTTTTGACGCCGCGCGGGCCGCCGAACTTCGGATCTCCCGGCACGTTCACCCCGTCGTCGATCGTCCATTCATACTTCCCGCCGTCGGCTTGGACATTCTGGTAAACGCCCAGCGCGGTGCCCTCGAACTCGAACTCCAGGGTGTCGCCCGGCTGGCGCGCATTGATTGCGCCTTCGAGGTAGCGCCCGAACTTCCCGGACTTCGGATCGGGCGCGAGCGTTTCCCATTCGCCGTTCAGCTTCGCTTTGTTCGGCGCGACCAGCGCGACGCGCGCGAATTCATCGCTGACCAGCGGCGCGCCGAGTTTCGGTGCGGGCGAAGGCGCGGCGTCGGCCTGCGTCTTCAGCCACGCGACGATGGTCTCGGCGTAAAGCGTGTGGCCGAGATCGTTCGGATGCACGGCATCGCCCATGAAGACCTGCCCGGGCGCGGACCAATCGTATTTTTTGGTGTCAGCGAGCTGCTCCGCGGTCGGCTTCGGCAGGTCGGTGCGCTTTGCGGCCTCGACGAGCGTCGGCTGCAGATCGATCTCGGGAATGCCGTAGTGTTTGGCCACCGCGGGATAACTGACGCGCGGGTGATTGAGCGTGCGGCTGGTGGTATAGAGGAAGACGATCTCGGGCTGTGTCGGTGACGCCCAAAGCTGGCGCACGATCCCTTCCACGGTCGCCTTGCGGAACTCGTTCGAGGGGTGGCCGTCGTTCAGGCTGAACTCGAGGAAAACGAGGTCGGGCTTTTTCGCGATGACATCGCCGGGGCAACGGAATGCGCCGAGGTCGCTCCCCGTGCCGCCGATGGCGGCGTTCACTTCGACCAGCTTCGCGTCCGGGTAGGTTTCCTGAAACCACTGGAAGGTTTTCACCCGATAGCCCGGAGCGGCGGTGATGCTGCCGCCGAAATAGGCGATCGTCGTCTCCTCGCCAGCCTTCAGCTTCGCAAAGACGCGGCCGAGGGTCCGGGTGGGCGGAGCGTCTTGCGCCAGCGCGGGGAGCGTGGCGAGGAGAAGTGCGGTGGTGGTGAGGAAGTGGCGGCGGGTGAGCATGGGAACGGGTAGAGGGAGTCAGAAATCAGCGGTGCTTCGCGGCGTTCAGCATGAGCGATTCGGTCGCTGCGGCGCAGCTATTTCTCCACGTCAGTGCGAAAGGGCGACGCGGGCAGGCCGGCGGCGTTGTAGAGATTCACGTCGGGCACATTCGCCCAGCCGTATCGCACCGCCGCGGGTTTGGTCACGCCTTCGGCGGAGACGATCACCGTCTCGCCTTGAATCTCCGCTTTCGCTGGCACGAACTTTTTGTCCGCTCCGGCGACGGTGAAACCTTTGAGCGCTCCGTTCTTCGCCGTGAGCCCGGCGGCGTGTTTGAATTTCAGGACCGCCTGGCCGCTTTCGACCTGCATGGAATCAAATGTCGGGCCGGAGAACTCGATCTTCTCGCCATACACCTTGGCGCGTGCGGCGAGGGCGAGCCGCGTGCCGACCGGTTCCTTTTGCGTGGGGTGAATGTCCGTCGCATGGCCGAAGTCGGTGGTCACGGCCATCGCGGTCTGCGGCACGGTTTGCGTGGTGAGGAGCTGCGCCTCGCGGATCTCGGGCGTCATGTTGTTGTGCGGCGTGATCTGCACGAAGAAGAACGGAAATTCGCCCTGGCCCCAGACCTTGCGCCAGTCGCCGATCATCGTCGGGAAAAGCGTGCGGTATTGCGGCGCGCGGGCGCTATTCGATTCGCCCTGATACCAGATCGCCCCGCGAATTCCATACGGCTGGAGCGGCGCGATCATCGCATTGTAGAGGCCGGACGGGCGGTTCTTGCTCTTCGTGGGATCTTCCGGCACGACCGGTTTGCGGGGCAGCGGCGTCCGGCCTTCGGCTTTCGCCTTCTCCACCGCGGCCTTCCAGTTTTCGAGAATCTTCGCTTCGTTTGCCTGGTAGCGCTCCAAGGCGGCCGGATGGTTTTTCACCAGGATCGCCTGCGCGGCGTCGAGCTCCGCCTTCAGGATTGCCCGAGCGGCGAGCGCCGCGCCGCTCGTCCAGGCTTCGGCGGGCGTGCCGCCGACGGACGAACTGAGCATCCCCACCGGCACCTTCAGCGCCTTGCGCAGTTCCCGGGCGAAGTAATAGCCGACCGCCGAAAAGCTGCCGCTCGTCGCCGGGTTCGCCGCCACCCACTTGCCGGCGACCTCCGTCTCGGGTTGATCGCTCGACTTCGCCGGCACGGTGAACATGCGCAGCAATTTGTCCTCGGAAGCCGCGGCCGATTCCGGACCTTGGGCGTCGCGGGAGAGCGTGAAGGCCATGTTCGATTGCCCGGAGTTCACCCACACTTCGCCGACGGCCACGTCGTTGATCGTCAGTGTATTTTTGCCTTTCACCGTCAGCGCCAAGCTCTCCGCCTCTTTCAACGGCTGGAGCGTCACCTTCCACTTGCCATCCGGGCCGGCTTGCGCCGTCTGCTTCTGCCCGGCGAATTCCACGGTCACTTCTTCGCCAGCATCGGCGGTGCCCCAGACGGGGACCGGCTGGCCGCGCTGCAGCACAGCGTGATCGGAGAAAAGGGCGGCCAGTTTGACGTCGGCGAACGCGCCCGGCCAAGGAGCGAGGCTGAGGACCAGAAAGAGCGGGAGGAGACGGGTGGTTTTCATGAGGGGGTGGGGAAAGTTGTGCTGGGGCTGACCGCCAAGCCGAGCGAAATTTTGCTGCATCCGCACAAATTGCGCGGCCGAAAGGCACCCGCTTATTTGGTCGGCGGATGGGCGGCGAAATACGCGGTCACTGCGGGTTCACCGTTCAGCCAGCCGAGCGACGTGAGGAAGCGATCCGCCGCGGTGAGCGTCTCAAAGGCGTGGTGGTTTTCGTTTTTTCCGAAATTGAAATAACCGTGCGGCTGGCCGTCGGCACCGATCAGTTCGCAGCGATTGCCGGCCTGGAGCATGCGGTCGCGGAAAAGTTCAGCCGACGCGTAGGGCACGGTCGTGTCCGCCTGACCGTGGAAAATGATCGTCGGCGGGACCCCGGCTTTGACGTGGTGCGCCGGCGAAATTTCCAGCGGTTCGCAGCCAAACCGTTCCGCCGTCGCCCGGCTCTCGAAGCCTTTGGAATCGACGCCTTCGACCGGCGCGAGCACCAGCGCGGGATTGAACAGGACGAGCGCATTCGGCATCCCGCTCACCCCCTTCTCATCCGCCGGATCGTCGAGCCCTGGCAGCGTCGCCGTCGCCGCCGCGAGATGTCCGCCCGCGCTGCCGCCGCCGGCGGCGATGCGTTGCGGGTCGATCCCCAGCTTGGCCGCGTTCGCCCGGACCCAGCGCACCGCCGACTTCGCATCGGCCACGCAACTCGCCGCCTTTACCCCATGGCGCGAATGCACCCGGTAATCCGCCGCCATCGCCACCATCCCGCGCGAGGCGAGATAGCGGGCATGATTGGCGAACTGCTTGGGCGAACCGCTAGTCCAGCCCCCGCCAAAGAAAAAGACGATCGCCGGACGTTGATCCGTGGCTTTCCAGCCTTCGGGAAACTCGATGTTCAGGTCGAGTTTGACGTCACCAACCGTCTTGTAGGTTTCGGTCCGCGTTTCGGCGAGAGCGACCAGCGGGAGGAGCAGGAGCGAGGCGAGACGGGGGAGGATTTTCATACGAAATGGGGACGCAGCGCTGCAACCGCGCGCCGGCGGCTGGGTTGCGGCTTTTCATTTCGACCGAGCGCCGGCCTCCGGGGAGACGTCGTCCCCGACGCTGCGCGTCAGACGGCGGGCGTGGCGGAACGACGCCGCGCGAAGCCCACCGCGGCGGTCAGAGCCAACCCGAACAGCGCGGTCGAAGGCTCCGGAACGGCCGTGATCGAGACGATCGTCGGGTCGAACGCGTCGTCCACCGGCGGCTCCTCGGGGGAGTTGTCGGCCAGAGAATCCGTCCCCGATCCGTCGGCCGCGAGACCATCTCCCTGCTTCGCAATCGACCCTCCGGAATCGCCGGAACCCCTTGATCCGGCCCGCCCACCTCCCCCGGAACCGCCGCCGGAGGTCGAGTTCTGCCCGCCTCCGCCTGCTGAACCCGAAAGGTTGCCGCCGAAGTAGGCGTAGCCGGGCGCGAATGCCCAGCCGCCGATTTCTTCGATCGACGGCTCTACTCCTTCCTTGCCCGGGGCGCCGCCTCGCTTGGATGAATGGCGGTCATCCTTGGAGGAAAGCCCCGTCCCATCGGGCGTCGAGTCGAAGTCCACTTGGTCGGAACTTGGGACGTCTGAGTCCTGTTTCACGAAGTCCCCATGACTACCGATGTTTTTGGGTTTTGCAGCGGGGACCGCAGACGATCCGGCGTCGATGCCTCCCGAGCCGTTCGTGGTCGCGCTCGGCGCCATGGCTAAAGTAACGGAGCCCACAACAGCGGTAAAAATTGTGATAACCTTCATACCTAGAAAATATGGATCTTCCGCTTTTGATGAAATGGGCGATAAACCGTAATTCTTGTAGGACTTTGTCCTAGGCGGCCTTCTCTCCACCGAGGCTTCCCGCGCGACCCTCCCAACGATGGTCTTGCCGATTCGCTTGGGAAAAAGCCGCTCCCGGAATCACAGGCCCGGGTTGGGGCTGAATATCGGTCGGACCGCGAGGGTGAGGAAAATTGCTTCGCCCGATAAAAAATGCTTCTCAATGAAAATCGGTTCCGGTAAATAAGCCTTCAAATTCCACTAGGAGGTCCCCCCATGATATCCCACGGAGATAATTGCCGGCATTGCCATGGCAAAATGAGTGCGCCAAAACCCGTTTTGGACGGCCCGCGGATGGGCCAAAGCAAACGGTTTTGCACGAAGTGCGGGCACATCGAATATGATCGCTCGCCCGCTCCCGGTTCCGCGCACGCCCACGCGGCGGTCGAGCACGAGCACAGCGACTACATCAGTCCCACGCGTGGGCACGTCGAATACACGCGCGCGGTCACTTCCCACACCCCGCAGACGCATGCCGCCGCCCGTGAGGCGCTGGCGCGCAGCGACTACGCGACCGCCATTGATGAGTATCGCAAGGTGATCGAGTTCAACCCGGACGACGCCCTGGCCTACAGCGAGATCAGCCGGGCCGCCTGTGAGCATTTGGGCGACCCGGGCGTCGCCGCCGCCACGCTGGAAGAAGCGCTCTGCCGTGAATGGCCCCAGGAAGACGCGGCGCTACTTTGCATGCGATTGGTTGACGTTTATTGGCACTTTCAGCGCGACGCTGCGAGTTCCCGCGCGCTGCTCGTGCAACTCAAAGAAGCAATGCCGGGAACCCAGTATGCCGCAGACGCGCAGAAGCGTCTTCACGAGATCAACGAGCAGATCGCCCTTCAGCGCCGGCAATAATCGGCAGGCCAGGGCACGGCAAGGAGGCGGTCCAATGGTCCTCGACTGCCTCCATTGATTGAGCGTTTGGTTCGACAGCGGTGCGGGCGACTTGCGGCGACCAGAGGCTCCCCGGAAGCTTGACAGCGCTCCGACACCCGGGGAATTCTGGCGCGCATGAAGGCTCTGCTTTTTGGACTGATTGTCGGCGTGTTTATCGGCACGCTCCCGGGGATTCGCGAAACGACGCCGTGGGGGAAGCAGGCTGCAGTGCGTCAGGCTGCGGCGATCAAGGCTGCCACTGTCCCGACCGCCACGCCCGTTCCAGCGCCAGCGGGTTCGTGGATGTATAATGATCGGCCCGGCGCGCTCGATCAGCGGGGCTTCAATCAGAAAAAGTGATCCTGCGGCTAAGCGCCCGTGGGGAGGGGGAGATCGCGCTGGCCGTGTGCGATATCGAACAAGATGGGAACGCCGGCGAGGTCCTCGAGCACGGCGCGGTTGGTCGTGGTCGCCAGGTCGTCTTCCGCGGCGGTGCGATTGAGAATGAGGCCCGCGCAGTCAAGACCGCGGGCGCGGATGGCGGCGAGGGTGAGCAGGGTGTGGTTGATCGCGCCGAGTTTGTTGGCGACGACGATGGCCACCGGTAGTCCCATTTCCAGGGCGAGATCGGCGACGAAAAAGTCGCGGGTGATCGGCACCAGCCAGCCGCCGGCGCCTTCGACGATGAGCGACGCGTGCGCCGAACGCGCGCGGCCAAAGGCTTCACGGATCAGGTCGAGATCGACCGTGCGGTTCTCGATGATCGAGGCGGTGTAGGGCGCGACGGGCGGACGCAGCCAGACGGGATTGATGTCGTTGAGCGGGCTGGCGCCGTCGGACGCGGCGTGGAGCGCCTCGGCATCGTCACGGTCACCGCAGCAGATGGGTTTCAGCCCCACGCAATCGTGCCCGGCGGCACGCAGGGCGCGGACGAGCAGCGCGGCGACGTAGGTCTTGCCGACGTTCGTGTCGGTGCCGGTGAGGAAAAGGTTCACGTGCCGCTAGACGCCGATCTGTTCATGGATCACGCCGGCGATCTCGTCGGCCTGGGCATTAATCCGGTCGCCGTCGCGGCCCTCGATGAGCAAGCGGATCTTCGGCTCGGTGCCGCTGTAGCGCAGGAGTACGCGACCCGCGCCCGCGAGTTCTTTCTCGGCTTCGGCGACCAGCCTCGTCACATGGGCCAGTTCCTCGATCGGCTTCTTTTCCCGGACTTTCAGGTTGCGCTGCGCCTGCGGATATTTGACGAGGCACTGCTTGAGTTCGCTCAACGGCTTTCCTGTCTCGACCATGATGCGCAGGATCTGGAGCGCGCTGACGATGCCGTCGCCGGTCGTGGAGAAGTCGCGGAAGATCATGTGCCCGCTTTGTTCTCCGCCGACATTGAGATCCTGCTTCATCATCGCTTCGATGACGTAACGGTCGCCGACTTTGGTCCGCAGGACGCGCCCCGAGTGGCGCTGCATGGTTTCATCGAGGCCGAAGTTGCTCATTACCGTGGCGACGAGCGTGTTCTGCGCGAGGCAGCCGCGCTGGAGAAAATCGAGCGCCGCAATGGCCATGATTTCGTCGCCGTCCACGACTTCGCCCTTTTCATCGCAGAGCACCACGCGGTCGGCGTCGCCATCGTGGCTGATGCCGATCTGCGCTTTGGTTTCCTTGACGATGCGCTGGATTTCCTCCGGGTGCGTGCTGCCGCATTCGCGGTTGATGTTGCGACCGTTGGGCGTGTTGTGGGCGACGATCACGTCCGCGCCGAGCTCGCGCAGGATGCAGGGCGTCGATTTGTAAGCGGCGCCGTTGGCGACATCGACCGCGATGCGCATGTTTTCGAGCGTCAGCCCGCGCGGGAAGCTCTGCTTGGCGTATTCCACGTAGCGCCCGAGCGCGTCGTCGATGCGCGTGGCGCGACCGATCTTGCCGGCGGTCGGGCGGATGTTCTCGATCTCGCCGCTGAAGACGAGATGCTCGATCTGCTTCTCGATTTCGTCGTCGAGCTTGTAGCCGTCGGGGCGGAAAAATTTGATCCCGTTGTCTTCGTAGGGATTGTGCGAGGCGCTGAGCACGATGCCCGCGTCCGCGCGCAACGAACGCGTGATGTAGGCGGTGCCGGGCGTCGGGAGCGGCCCGATGAGCAGGACGTCAGCGCCGAGCGACATCACGCCCGCGGCGAGCGCGTTCTCGAGCATGTAGCCGGAAAGGCGCGTGTCTTTGCCGATGACGATCGTCGTGCGCCCGCTGGCGCGGCCGGCGAGGACGCTCATCTGCGTAAAAACATGCGCGGCGGCGCGGCCCAGTTTCAGCGCGGTTTCGGCGGTGACGGGCTCGATATTCGCGGTGCCGCGCACGCCATCGGTGCCAAAGATGCGGCGCTCGCCGTTGCCGTTGGCGGGTGGAGCGGGGACGTTACTTTTTTTTGGGGTTACCATAACTTTCGCCGTCGAACTGGAACTTTTCGTCGGCCTGAAAACTCTGCGCGCGCTCGAACTGGAACCTAGAAGGCGAGACGGTCGTCTCCAGGGTCTTTCGAATGACCGCCCACAGGATGACGGCGAGCACCAGCGACAGCAGCTTTGCCACCCAGTTGTTGAGGATCTTTTTCATTGGCGAGGAAGAAAAGTTCGCCGAGCCGGCGGTCGAAGCTTTCCGGGTCGAAGCTTCTTTCGATGGTCCCGCGATGACAAATGGAAACAATCCCGGTTTCCTCCGAGACGACGATGACGATGGCATCGCTCTCCTCGGTGAGGCCCAGCGCGGCGCGGTGGCGCAGGCCGAGCGCGCGGTCGAGATCAGCCCGCTGGGTGATCGGGAAAATGCAGGCCGCCGAGACGATGCGATCGTTGCGAATGATGATGCCGCCGTCGTGGAGCGGCGTTTTCGGGAAGAAGATGCTGACCGCGAGTTCGGTGGAAAGCGCGCAGTCGATGTTCACGCCGCTCTCGGCGAAACCCTCGATGTTCTGCCCGCGTTCGATGGCGATGAGCGCGCCGAGTTGGCGGTTGGCGAGGTCGAAGGTCATCTCGCGCACGAGGTCGAGCGTGGCCCGGTTTTGATTGGTCGCGAAGAACAGCCGATGGGCGCCGAGGGCGGCCAGGCCGCGGCGCAGCTCGGGCTGGAAGATGATGACCAGCGCGATCAGCAGCACCCGCGACAAGCTCTCGAAAATCGAGCCGATGACCGTCAGCCCGAAGAGCTGCGAGAGCAGCATGACGGTGAGGAAAATCACGACCAGCCCGACGAGCACGTTCGCGCCCGGCGTGCCCTTGAAGAAACGCCACGTGTAGTAGATCGCCACCGCGAGCAGGGCGATTTCCACCGCGTCCTTCCAATGAAGCGCCGCGAACTGGAGGACGTTCATGCCGCCGCCTCCGGACTGAGCATCGCCTCGGTCATGCGCAATGCCTCGGCATTCGGGCGGGCGTCATGCACGCGAATGATATTCGCGCCGCGCGTCCGGCCGTAGCTCGTCAGCGCGACCGTCGGCCACGCGCGATCCGCGAGCGCGTCGCTGCCGAGCACCTTCCCGAGGAACGATTTCCGGGACACTCCGAGGACCAGCGGACGATCCTCAACCCGCATGGAATCAAGATTCCGCAGCAGGGTGAGGTTGTGCTCCACCGTTTTTCCAAAGCCAATTCCGGGGTCGAAAGCGAGGCGCATGGGGTCGATGGCGCACGCTAGGCACGCCTCAAAAGTTTGTCGAAAAAATTCCCGGATTTCCCCGACCACATCGGCGTAGCGCGGACTGCGCTGCATGTCGCGCGGCCGGCCCTGCATGTGCATGGCGATGGCGCCCGCGCCCGTGGCGCGCACGGCTTCGCGCATCGCCGGGTCGCGCAGGCCGGTGACGTCGTTGATGATCTCCGCGCCCGCTTCCACCGCGGCCCGCGCGACGGCTGGCTTCATCGTGTCGATGGAAATGGCGGGGCGCGAAGATCGGAGATCGGAGATCGGAGATCGGCCTTTTTCCGAACTCCGAACTCCGAACTCCGAACTCCCAGCGTAGCGCGCCAGCGCTTCGATCACCGGCAGCACGCGCCGCATTTCCTCCGCCTCGGGCACCGGTTCCGCGCCGGGGCGCGTCGATTCACCGCCGACATCGATGATCTCCGCGCCTTCCGCCGCCAGTTGCCGCCCGTGCGCGACCGCGCGTTCGATGTCGATGAATTGCCCGCCATCGGAAAACGAATCGGTGGTCACGTTGAGCACGCCCATGATCAGGGCGCGACGTGAGAGGTCGAAGGTGCGGCTTGGGGTGTGCCAAATCATTTGCTCGAACCGGGGCGGAATGGTGCAACAATCCGGAGCGGTTCGTCGTAAAGGAACACGCCGGCCGAGTGCCGCCAATCGAAAACCAACCATGAATGCCACCATCGAACAGACTCCTGTAGATCGCACCCGCCAATTCCCGCCGTTCAGCCTGACCCGGCTCCTGACGACGGTCTTCAATCCGCAACCCGGCGAGCGGGTTTGCATCCTCATCGATCTCGAAGACCCGCGCGGCGCGCAGGATTTCGCTTTCCTGAAAAATCCGGATCTCTCCATCCAGCGTCACGCCTACGACGTCTTTTACCAGGGCCTGCGCAACGGCGTGATGCAGGAACTCGGCATGGAAGGTGGCGACATGTTCGCCTACGAGGTGACCGGTGGGAGCAATCTGGATCTGCCCGAGAAGGGCTTCGCCACGGATGGCCGCGAGATCGACATGGTCGAAGACATTTACAAAAAGTACACGCTCGTACTCTGCATTTCGACCTACTCGGCGACCGCGCCGCTGACCGCTTTCGCCAAGAAATACGGTTTCCGCGGGGCGACGATGCACGGGATGAACCAGATCATTCTCGCGTCGGGTCTGGCCGTCGATTACTTCGAAGTCAGCCGCCAGGCGGAGAAACTGCGGCTCGGCATGACCAAGGCCGACTGGGTCGAGATCGACTACGTTTACGATCAGCAAAAATTCACGCTGCACCTCGAACTCGGCGGCCAGGAGGCGCAGAAGAGCCACGGCCTGTGCCGCGGCGGCCCGGACATCGCCAATCTGCCGGCGGGCGAGATTTACTACGTGCCGACCGACGCGACCGGTCAATTTCCTCACAAATATGAGGACGGCACGATCGGTCTGATGACGGTGACCGGCGGTCGCATCAAGAAGGCGGAGTTGCTCCGTGGCAACCAGGCGATCATCGACGAGCACAACGCCAAGCTGACCTCCGATCCGGTCACGGGCGAACTCGGCGAACTCGGATTTGGCACGCAGGAATTGCCGGTTTCCGGGCGGGATATTCAGGATGAAAAAATCCTCGGAACGATGCACGTGGCGACCGGCCGCAGTGATCATCTCGGCGGCACGCTCACGCCGGATCGGTTCGCCAATAAAAAGAACGCGACGCACGACGACATCCTCTTTTCGCCATCGAAGACGCCGGAGATCAACGTGCCGCAGGTGCGCATGCAGCGCGACGGCCAGACGGCGGTCTTGATCGAAGACTACGTGCCGGCCACCTACATGCGCGGTCTGCTCGCCCACTAAACCCGGCCCGGTGCTTTCGCAGCGCGGAGTCGCGGCCCAGCCGCGCTTCGCGCTGCGTATTTTTCGTCCATGAACATCTACGAAACCGACCGCTTGCTCGCGGAATACCTGCTCTTTCACTACGCCGCGCCGACAGAGATTCTGCCGGATGATTTCGGCCCGCAAGACGCGCTGGATTATCCGCTCCGTTGCGTCAGCGAATGTCTGGATCCAGGGAGCCTGCCCGCTGCGGCGCGGGCGCTGGACCTTGGCTGTGCCGTCGGCCGGTCGAGTTTTGAACTCGCGCGGCATTGCGCGGAAGTGGTCGGCATCGACTTCTCCCAGCGTTTCATCTCCGCCGCGCAGGCGCTGCGCGATCAAGGCGGCATCGACTATCTGCGGCGCGACGAAGGGGAGTTGAGCACGCCGCTGACTGCGCGTGTTCCGGCGGGAATCGATGGGTCGCGCGTGCAGTTTGAAACCGGCGACGCGCAGAATCTGCGCGTCGATCTGGGGGCGTTCGACGTGGTGCTGATGGCCAATTTGATCGACCGCCTCGCGGAGCCGCAGCGTTGCCTCGCGCGGCTGCCCGCGCTGGTGAAAGCGGGCGGACAACTGATCATCACGTCGCCTTACACTTGGCTGGAGGAATTTACCGCGCCCGAGTTTTGGCTCGGTGGGCGCGAGTTCGACGGACGACCGCGGGCGACGGGCGAAGGGTTGCATTTGGCGCTTTCCGCCGACTTCGAGTTCGTGCAGCGCAGGAATTTGCCATTTCTCATTCGTGAGCACGCGCGAAAATTCCAGTGGAGCGTCGCCGAAGCCACGCTCTGGCGGCGCAAGAAATCCTGAACCTTCAATTCCACATGCCGACTGATTGGGAAGATCATTACCGCCGCGGCGAGACGCCGTGGGACAAAGGAGAGCCGAGTCCCGGCCTCGCCGATTTCCTCGCGACGGAATCGGTGCACGGGCGCGTGCTCGTGCCGGGTTGTGGCGTCGGGCACGATGTCCGGGCGCTCGCGGCCACGGCTGCGGAAGTCGTCGGGATCGACATTGCGCCTTCCGCCGTGGCTGCGGCGCAGGCCTTTCCGCCAGTGGGCCGCGAGCGTTACGAACTGGCCGATCTATTTCATCTGCCGGAGCACCTGCGCGGCGGGTTTGACTGGGTCTGGGAGCACACCTGTTTCTGCGCCATCCAACCGGCCCAGCGGGTCGCTTATGTCGAAGCTGTGGCGGGCGCGCTCCGTTCCGGCGGTCATTTGCTGGCCGTTTTCTATCTTGATCCCGGCAACGATTCACCCGACGAGGGCCCGCCCTTCGAAGTGTCTGTCGGGGAACTCGATCGTCTATTTTTGCGCCGCTTCACCCTGCTCCGGGAGTGGCTGCCCGAGCGCGCCTACTCCGGGCGCGAGGGGCGTGAGTGGATGCGCGTCCTGGCTCTTCGGTAAATTGATGGATCAGACGCGCCCACACCCCGGATTTTCGACGCGGACGAATCCTCGCTTGATTCAGCCGCGCCGATTCCTAGCCTCCCGCGATGCACGATAAGCTCTCGAATGCCCCGGCCGCGGTCTCGCTCGCGCCCGGCGATTCCTTTCCCCGCCGCCATCTCGGCTCGAACGCCGAGGAAGTGGCCGAGATGCTTGCGCAACTCGAGTTGCCTTCGATGGAAGCGTTGGTCGACGCCGCGGTGCCGGAGCAAATCCGGCTGCCTGAGCCGCTGAAACTGCCCACCGGCCGGGGTGAACACGAGACGCTCGCCGAGTTGCGCGCCATCGCCGCGAAAAACCGCATCTGCAAAAACTATCTCGGCCAGGGTTACAGCGATTGCATCGTGCCGCCGGTCATCCAGCGGAACATCCTCGAAAATCCCGGCTGGTACACCGCCTACACACCCTATCAGGCGGAGATTTCTCAGGGGCGCATGGAGGCGCTGATCAATTTCCAGCAAATGGTCATCGATCTGACCGCGTTGGATATCGCGAATGCCTCGCTGCTGGATGAAGCGACCGCCGCGGCCGAGGCCATGCACATCGCGCATGCCGTCTGCAAGGACGCGGAAGCGAAAACGATTTTCGTCAGCGCGGGCTGTCATCCGCAGACCATCGCCGTGGTGCAGACGCGGGCGGAGCCGCTGGGGATTGAGGTGTTAGTGCGCGATGAAACAGCGTTCGCCACCTACGATTTCAGCGACAAAGTCTTCGCCGTCTTGCTGCAGTATCCGGACACCACCGGCGGGCTTTACGACTACTCGGAGTTCATCGAGCGGGCGCATGCGGCCGGGGCGCTGGCGATCGTCGCCGCGGATATTCTCGCGCTGACCGTGCTGAAGCCGCCCGGCGAAATGGGCGCGGACATCGTCGTCGGCTCGACGCAGCGCTTCGGTGTGCCGCTCGGTTTCGGTGGGCCGCACGCGGCTTACATGGCGGTGAAGGATGCTTACAAGCGGCTGATGCCGGGCCGTCTCGTGGGAGTTTCCAAGGACGCGCACGGCCATCCTGCCTACCGGCTTTCGCTGCAGACCCGCGAGCAACACATCCGGCGCGACAAGGCGACGAGCAACATTTGTACGGCGCAGGTGCTCCTGGCGGTGATGGCGTCGATGTATGCGGTCTATCACGGTCCGGAGGGGTTGAAGGAGATCGCGCAGCGCGTGCATGGGGGGGCGGAATATTTTTGCGCGAACGTGATGACGCGGGGTTTTACCACACTGCACGGCGAGTTCTTCGACACTGTCGGCGTGGAGTGCGAATCCGCGGCGCAAAGGATGGAGATTTTCGCCCGGGCGACGGATGCCGG
>JBBQIZ010000115.1:0-14136 GCA_038325425.1 Chthoniobacterales bacterium | reverse complement strand
CGTGGTGCGGACCCGGCCGGCTTCCATGACGAAGGCGTCGTTGTGCTCGGAGCCGCGGAGCCGGGTGCCGGCAAAGCCGCTGCCGATCTCGAAACCCTTGGTCGCGGGGAGGCTCATCATGGCCTTGGCCAACTCGGCCTCAAGCTTGTCGAAGACCGGCTCACCCCAGCCGGGGGGCGTGCCGCGGATGGTGCATTCGATGATGCCGCCGACGCTGTCGCCCTCGCTGCGGACCTGCTTGATGAACTCGATCATCCGCTCAGCCATCGCGGCGTCCGGGCAGCGCACGATGTTCGCCTCGACCTGCTCGAAGGCCACGGTCTCAGGATCGACGGTCGCGGTCAGCGCGTGGATCGTCTTCACGTAGGCGACGATCTCCAGGCCGGGGGCGAGGTGCGCGAGGACCTTCTTCGCCACGGCGGCGGCGGCGACCCGGCCAATGGTCTCGCGCGCCGAGGCGCGTCCCCCGCCCTGCCAATTGCGGATGCCGTACTTGGCCTGGTAGGTGTAGTCGGCGTGCGACGGGCGGAAGGCCGTCTCCATCTCGCGATAGCTCTCGGGGCGCGCGTCCTTGTTGGTGACATTGATCGCGATGGGCGTGCCGAGGGTCAGCCCCTCGAAGACGCCGGAGAGGATCTTGCACTGATCCGCCTCGTCGCGCGGGGTGACGATCTCGCTCTGACCAGGGCGCCGGCGGTCGAGGTCGCGCTGGATGTCGGCTTCGGTGAGGGCGAGGCGGGGCGGGCAGCCGTCGATGACCACGCCGACGCCGCCGCCGTGGGATTCGCCCCAGGTGGAGATGCGGAAGGCGTGGCCGAATTGGGAGGACATGAGGGGTTATACTTTTACCGCAGAGGGCGCAGAGACGCAGAGGGCCGCAGAGGATAAACGATGGAAGAAGTGAGCAGACGAACGGACAATCTCTCTGCGGCCCTCTGCGCCTTTGCGCCCTCTGCGGTAAAGGCACCGTCCATCCGGCTAGTACACGTCCTTCTTGTAACGCTTCTCCTTCTTCATCGCCTCGACGTAAGCGGCGGCCTCTTCGGGCGTCTTGCCGCCGTGAGTCTCGGCGATCTTGTGAAGTTCAGTATCCACGTCTTTGGCCATGCGAGCACCGTCGCCGCAGACGAAGAAGTGCGCGCCCGCCTCCAGCCAGGCCCAGAGCTCGGCACCGGCTTCGCGCATCTTGTCCTGCACGTAGATCTTCTGCGCCTGGTCGCGGGAGAAGGCGACATCGAGCTTGTTCAGCACGCCGTCGGCCTCGAGCGCGGTCAGTTCCTCCTCGTAGAGGAAGTCCTTGGCCCGCGTCTGCTCACCGAAGAAGAGCCAGTTCTGGCCCTTTGCGCCGGTGACCTTGCGCTCCTGGAGGAAGGCGCGGAACGGCGCGACGCCGGTGCCCGGGCCGACCATGATGACCGGAGTGTCGAGGTTCTCCGGGAGGCGGAAATGTTTGGCGGTGTGGATGAACACACCCGCGGTGGAACCGCCTTCCCAGCGCTCGGCGAGGAAGGTGGACGCGACGCCCGTGCGCTTCCGTCCGTGGCTTTCGTAGCGGACCGTGGCGACGGTGAGGTGCACGGACTCGGGATTCGCCTTGAGCGAGGAGGCGATGGAGTAGAGGCGGGGCTGGAGCTTGCGCAGCGTCTTCACAAACTCCTCGGCGGTCCAACTGACGGTCGAGTGAGCGGTGAGGAAGTCGATGAACTCGAGGCCCCAGAGGTAATCTTCGAGCGCCTTCTTCTGCGCGGGGTCGTTCTGCATGTCGCGCACGTGGGCGAGCGCCGGCGTGGCTTTCTCGACGAGGGCCTTGAGGAATTCCTTGCTCGGCTGGGTGATGATGTAGTCGCTGGTCAGCGCCGCGCGCAGGCTCTTCGGCTGGGCGTCGGAGCCGGTCACGCTCTCTTCGCCGGTCGCGCCGATCGCGGTGATGATCTCCTCGACGAGCGCGGGATCGTTCGTGGCGAAAAGGCCCAGCGAGTCGCCGACTTCGTAGTGCAGCCCCGACCCGCCGAGCGAGATCTCATGGTGCCGCGTGTCCTTGCCGGAGCCTTCGCCGGAGAGTTTGCGGTTGGTGGGATGCGTGGCGGGAAAGGGATTCTTGCGCGAGTAGAGCGAGGTAGGATCGGACGACATAAAGCGGCGGAGCATAAAGTCCCGGCGCCCGGCGGGGCAAGCCTGTGCTTGGTTTTATGCCACGGCGACGCTGACCAGCCGCCGGATCAAATCCTCCCACGTGACCACGCCGAGTTGTTTGCCCTGCTGGTCGAGGACCACGGCCATCGTCACCCGCGCGGCGCGCAGCTTGTGCAGAATGCCGTGCGCGGGCTCGTTGGCGCTTACCTTCACGATCCGCCGCTGATAACTCTCGACCACCCCGCGCCGCCGCTGATCCATGGCCACGTCGAGCGCATTGGCAAGGCCGACGATCTCACCGGCTTCGTTGACCAGCGGCCAGCGGTCGATGTTCATCTCGCGGCTGCGCGCGATCAGTTCTTCGATCGCCGCCTGCGCGCGAATCGTTTTCACCTCGGCCAGCGGGAGCATCACGTCGGTCGCCTTGACCGCGCGGAAATCGACGACGTTGTGAATCATCTGCCGCTCGTCCTTGCCCAGCGCGCCCTGCTTCTCGCTCTCGATGGTCAGATATTTGAAATCCTCCCGCGCGACGAAGAGCTTGTGTTCGCTCGGTTGTTTGCGCCCGACGACGAGATTCGAGATGGCGAGTCCGACGGCGTGGAGCGGCGAAAGCAGCCAGTCGGCACACCGCAGCGGACCGCTGAGCGCGGCGACGGCGCGATACGGGAAGCGACGGAAGAGCGATTTCGGCAGCAGCTCGAGGCCGATGAGATAAACCGGCAGGAAGACGCCGAACGCGATCCAATAACCCGCCCAATCCCAGCGCTCGACGAACTCCTGAGTGGTCAGCGTCATCGCGATGATGTTCATCAGGTTGGTGACGATGAGCACGGTGACGAGCAGGCGCTCGGGTTGTTCGAGCAGGCGGTTGAGGACGATGGCCGCGTGATCGCGCAGCTTCAGCCGGTGCTTCAGGCGGACACGATTCATCGAGAGGATGCCGGCCTCGATCCCGGAGAAGATGAACGAGATGAGGAAGCAGGCGGCGACGGTGAACCAGATCATTTGCCGTCCTCCTCGATGCCCAGAATGGGGGGCATTTCCTGCACGATGTGCACCTCCTCGATGCGTTTGCGCGAGGTCCGGCGGACGGTCAGCGTGAGGTCTTCGATCTTGAGCTGCGTGCCCGGCCGCGGCAGGGCGCCGAGGCGGTTGAAGATCAGCCCGCCGACGGTGTCGATCCCCTCCTCCTCGAGCTGCGTCTCGAGCATTTCATTGACGTCATCGAGCCGCGCGTTGCCGTTGACGATCATCTGCCCCTTGCCCACACACTCGATGTAAAGGCTGCGCTCAGCCTGCGGCACGGCGTCGCTGATGATCTCCTCGACGATGTCCGCGAGCGTGACGACGCCTTCGGTCCCGCCGTGTTCATCGACCACGATGGCCAGGCCCTGCGGATGATTGAGGAAGCTGCGCAGCAGGTCGATCGCCTTCATCGTCTCGGGCACAAAGGACGGCGCGATCAGCCGCTCGGTGTAATGCGCGGTGGGATCGAGCAGGAAGTCGCGCGTGTCGAGCACGCCGAGGATTTCGTCCGGCGTCTCGCCGTAGATCGGCACGCGGCGGTAGCGTTTGGAGCGCAGGCGGGCGATGGCTTCTTCGTTCGTCAGATCGTCCGGCAGGGAAAACGCATCGACCCGCGGCGTCATGCAATCACGCGCCTTCTTGTCGCCGAGCTTGATGATCTCGTGAATGATCTCGCTCTCGGTTTCGTGGAGCGCGCCTTCCTCGGTGCTCAGCTCCACGAGCGTCTCCATCTCTTCCTCGCTCAGGAATTGGCCGGTCTTCAAACCCGCGGGCGTGATCGCCTCGGCGATCCGATCGCTGATCCGCTCGAGCAGCCGCGAGACCGGATCCAAGATGACCATCAACGGCTGGAGCACCCGCGCGCCGACCTTCGCAAAACGATAGGGATCGGCGAGCGCGGCGACCTTCGGCAGCAAATCGCAGACGACCACGACGATCGCGAAGATGATCAGCGAGGCCGCCCAAAACGGAATATGCACGGCCGCCTCCCCGCGGAGGACGAAGAGGCACAAAATGATCAGCGGAAAGTTGGTCAGCGCGTCGCAGAGCAGGATGACGCTGAGCAGGCGGCGCGGATTTTCCAGCAGCTCCGTGACTGCTGCGGCTGCGCTCACCTTGCGGCGGCGCAGGCGGTCGAGATGTGCCGGCTGGAGCGAAAAGAGCGCCGTTTCAATCGCCGAAAACACTGCGGAGGCGGCGATGAGAACCAGGATGATCAGCGCAATGAGAACCAGCGCGCCGATACTCATCGGGGCGCGCCTCTGAAAGGCACTTCTGGGATCAAACGCTGCTTGTGTCTCACAAAGCCGCGCAGAATAGTTTCGCCGCATTCCGCGCGCGATGAAAAAGAACGACCGTATTTCGGCCTTTGTCCAGCAGCTCGGCGCGGATCCCGCGCTGGCGCTCGACCCCCGTTATCAAGGCTTCTTCACCTGCTTTAATGCCGGGCAATATTACGAAGCGCACGATGTGCTGGAGAATCTGTGGCTGGAGCGGCGCGACGAAAACCACCTTTTCTTCAAGGGCCTCATCCAGGTCGCCGGGGCGTTTGTGCATCTGCAAAAGCAGTTCCTGCAGCCCGAACACCCGAAGCACGGACGACGCCTGAAACCCGCGGTCCGGCTCTTCCATCTCGGGGTAAAAAATCTCGCGTCCTACCGACCGTGCCATCTGCAACTCGACGTTGACGCCTTGCTTTGGCTTTGCGAACAGCGCGCCGCGCAGATCGTCGCTTCTGATTTCATGCTCAATCCCTGGCATCCCTCCGACGCGCCTCAAGTCCAGTTGCTCCCATCGTGAGCACTTACGATGTGATCGTGCTCGGCGCGGGCGCCGCCGGGCTGATGTGCGCCCTCACCGCCGGCCAGCGCGGACGCCGCGTGCTCGTCATCGAGCACAATGAACGCGTCGGAAAAAAGATCGCAATTAGCGGCGGCGGGCGCTGCAACTTCACCAACCTCGGCGCCGGCCCGGACCACTACCTCTCGAACAATCCCGACTTCTGCAAATCCGCGCTGGCCCGCTACACGCCGTGGGACTTCGTCGCACTCGTCGAGAAGCACGGCATCCGCTACCACGAGAAAAAGCTCGGCCAGCAGTTCTGCGACACGAGCTCGCGGGCGATCACCGAGATGCTGCTCGCGGAATGCGCCGCGGCGGGCGTGGAGATTCGCGTCAACTGCCGCGTCACCGAAGTGCGCAAGCCGGAGCGTTTCGTCCTCACGACCAACACCGGCCCGCTGGAAAGCGCGGCGCTGGTCGTGGCCACCGGCGGGCTGTCGTTTCCGAAACTCGGCGCGACGGACTTCGGCTACCGGCTGGCCGGACAGTTCGGGCTGAGGCTCACCGAGATCCGACCCGGCCTCGTCCCGCTCACCTTCGCCCACGCCGACCAACCGCTCGCCGAGTTGAGCGGCCTTTCCCTGCCCGTCATCGCTCGCTGCAACGGCACCACGTTCGAGGAAAATTTGCTCTTCACCCACCGCGGCCTAAGCGGCCCCGCGATCCTGCAAATCTCTTCGTTCTGGAAGGAAAGCGAACCGATCACCTTCGATCTGCTCGTGGGCCACGCGCCGCTGGAACTCATCGGCCAGGCGCGCCGCGAAGCCATCGATCCCGTGACGCTGCTCAGCCGCCACTGGCCGCGGCGCTTTGCGGAAAGCTGGTGCGCGCGTTACGCCCCGGCCAAATCGTTCGCCCATTTCACCGCCGCCGAACAATCGACGCTGGCCGCGCATCTCTCGCACTGGTCGCTCTGTTTCGCCGGCAGCGAAGGTTATCCCAAAGCCGAGGTCACCCTCGGCGGCGTGGACACGACGCAGCTTTCCTCGAAAACGATGGAGGCGCGCAGCGTGCCCGGACTCTTTTTCATCGGCGAAGTCGCGGACGTGACGGGCTGGCTCGGCGGCTACAATTTCCAATGGGCGTGGGCATCCGGTCACGCCGCGGGGCAGGCCGTATGAAACGCCGTCCGGACCGCCTCACACCGGTCGCCGCGATCGCCGCCGTGCAGCAAATCTACCGCGACCTCGCCACCCGCCCGATCGAACGCAACTGCATCGCGCGCACCGAATGCTGCCGTTTCCGTCTCACCGGCCGCACGCCTTTCCTGACCAAAGGCGAGGCGCTCACCGCCGCCCAAGCCTGGCGTGCGACCGGAAGAACGAAGCTGCCCGAAGCAGCAGCGGCGGCCGACGGCGCCTGTCCCCTGCTCGATCCGGCGACCGGGAAATGCCGCATTTACGCCGGCCGCCCGTTCGGCTGCCGCACGCATTTTTGCGCACCTGCGGGCGGACCGTATGCGCGGCGCGAAGTCGTGGACTTGATTCATCGCCTCGAGGATCTCGATCGCCAACTCGGCGGCGCCGGGGCGCTGCCACTGCCCGCGGCGGTGGAACTCGCGCTGCGCGAACTCTAGCTTCCGCGCCGCTTAATGCGCCGCGACTTTTTTCGCCCGCCGGAAGGCCTCCAGCGCCTTCTTGGAGTTCCCCTTCTTTTCGTAAAGCATGGCGAGCTGCTGCCACGCTTCGGTGAACGCCGGATCGATCTTCACCGCTTCCTCGAACGCCGCGATGGCTTCGTCGTCCTTGCCCGCGCCGAGGCAAAATTCGCCGCGCGAATAAGCCTCCGCCACCCGTTCAACGATGCTTTCACCCGGCAGTTCGGGTTCCACCGCGGGCACCGGCCCGGTCAGCATCTGCGGTTCCGGCGCCGCTTCCGGCAGGCGGATCAACTCGGGCTTTTTTGCGAGCACCACGTTCAGCGACTCGCCCGGCGGGACGTGCGTGACTTTGAGGTTGGCGCATCCGCTCAGCATGAGCGCGGCCGCGAGGAGACCGAGCATGGGAACGTATGAAAGGTGATGTTTCATCGGCGTTTTTTGTCGCGCATTGAAATAGCACGAACTTTGCCTGCTTGCGAAATTTCTCCTTCCATCGCTCGACAGGCGCGGATGCCCGGCTTCTAGTGTGCAGCCATGCCCGGCCGTAACCTCGCCAAACCATTCGCCATCGCCGGATTTATCCTCGCGGAACTCTACATGCTTTTCACCGTCCTCGCCCCCTACGGTCGGGAGACGCATGCCCTGCAAATCCCGATCCCGGAACGCGCGCCGGTGGCTGCACTCACGCCCCCGCCAGTCGAGGCGAAAGTCACCCGCGTCCTCATCGCAGCGGTTTTTTTCGGCCCGTTCGGTGCCATCGTGGGCACCGGGCTCGGGCTGCTGACCAGCAGTTTGCTCGGTGATTTTCGCCAGCCTCCCACCACGCCGAAGCCTCCCGGAGAAGAGACCACGCGGATTTAGGGAGCGGCGTCTCCCGCGATCGCGGAATCGAGATCAGGGTCGCGCAAGCCGCCGACGGCCGCCTCCAACCGAGTGGCAATCTCCTGCCAGCCGGCGCGCTCATTTTTCACCGCGGCAAACTGCAGCGGCGCACCGATGCGCAGGAGCAACGGTTTCGGACGTGGTAATTTTTTGTCGGGCGGGCAAGCCGCAAAGGCGCCGTGCAGAAAGCAGGGCACCACCGGCACATCGGCCTCGGCGACGAGCATCCCGAGGCCCGGTTTGAAGCGGCCCAGGTGGCCGTCCCGGCTGCGTGTGCCTTCGGGAAAGAGGACGTATATCGCGGGTTCACCGAGCAGTCGTTCGCGCAGTTGTTTCATGGCGTGCGGGCCGCAACTCTTCCGCCACATCGGCAACGCGTTGAGCATCATCGCCGAAAAGAGCGCGACCGCGGGCGTCTCAAAAAAGACATCGCCCGCCGCGATCGGAAATGCCGACTGGCGCAGCCGCCAGGGCAGCGCGGCGGCGAGCGTGATCGCGTCCAGATGGCTGGTGTGATTGGCCACCATCACGAACGGCGCCCGCGGCGGCAGATGCTCCGCACCTTCCACGCGGAGCCGATGATAACCACGCAGATAGGCGCGAACGGCGAGGCGCCACGCGGTTTGCGTCAATGTGGCCACAAGCCCCGCCTCGCGCCGCAGGCTGCGCAGGCTTTCCTCCGGCTTCAGCCCCAAATCACCAGCCGGCTTGTAGCTCCAGTCGTCCATTATGGACCGGTAAAAACGCGCGCCGGTTGATCGAGGCCGACGCCGAGGAAATAGCCGATGTAATGAAACATCGCTGGACCGACGAAAATCAGGCTGTCGAAACGATCGAGCAATCCGCCGTGGCCGGGAATGCTCGCGCCGAGATCCTTCACGCCGAGATCGCGCTTGATGCTCGACATCACGAGGTCGCCGAATTGCCCAGTCAGCGAGAGCAACAGCCCCAGCGCCACGAGGTGCCAGTGGTGGTCGAGCGACGTGCCATCCACGATGGCATGGACGAGCGTCGCAAAGAGCGCGGTGGTGAGGATCGCTGCGCCGATCGCCCCGCCGAGGGTTTTGTTCGGGCTCGTGTTGGGCGCGAATTTGCGCCGGCCGAAAAGCTTGCCCGTGCAATAGGCGAAGACGTCGTTGAGTTCGACGCAGAGCAGGATCGCGAGGAGGAACGCCTGGCCGCGCTGGTCATTGGCGAAATAGCCGTAATGCCCGAGACACACACCGAAGAAGGAGAACGCGAGCACGCCGAGCGCGACCCGCTGGATGTAACCTTTGGGCTGATCGGCGAAGAGCGCGACGATGACAATCAACGACACGGTCAGTGAACTCAGCGCAACGAAAAAGCCGTACCAGTGATCCGCAGCGGCGAAGGTCAGCAGCAGAATGCCGAGCGCGACCACGGCGCTGATCGCGCGATGGCGAAAGAGGCCCGTCGCGCGGGCAAATTCGCGGTAGCAGAGAATCGACAGGATGCCGACGCCGAGGATCGCGAGCAGCCGCCCGGCGAGCAGCGGTCCGACCATCAGCGGCGCGAGGATGAGCCACGACTTGTAGCGCGTCCAAAGATCGGAGCGCAACGCGGGCGAAAGCTTGCCCGCCTTTTCCAGCGCGAGAAAAATCAGCGGTGTGATCGCGAGCACCGCGGCGATGCCGGCGGCGATCCAGAATGCGACGGGATGAATGCCGAAGATCATGGCTGAGCGCGGGTTCGGAGAAAAACGGCGATGCGCCGCAATCGCCGGATGGAAGTGAACAGGCCGCCCGCGATGACCACAAGGAGCGGGAGCTGGATGAATATCTGCGCGGCCGAAATCACGTAATAGGCATCGTGAAAGTAGAAGGTCATCGCCGGAGCAAAAATAGCGGACAGCACGCCGGCGAAAGTCATGACCGCCATCCGATGCGGTTTGGCCATCGGGCCGAGGAATATCTGTCCGGCCCCGACACTCGCCCCGAGCGCGCGCACATAAGCCACAAACAGCGCGACCGCCGTCGCCGCCCAGCCCAGCACCGGCGCGCTGCCCGCGGCGTAACCCGCCCCAATCAGAATCAGCGCATCCGCCACGCGATCCGGCGCCTCATTCCACAGTTCGCCCGTCGGCCCGCCTTTGCCACCCTCCACAGCGACCATGCCATCGAGCAAATTCGCGATCAGCCGGAGTTGGATGAAAATCGCCGCAGCCAACCATCCGCAGCGCAGAGCCCAGCCATCGAGGTGCGAAGTCGCCGCGAAAGCCGCGCCAGCACCGCAGCCGAAGACGATGCTCAGAAACGAAATCGCATTCGGCGTCACGCCGCTGCGCGCCAGCCACGCGGCGAGTTTCTGGAAGAGAGGCCAGTCGCGGGTCTTGAGCGGGCGGCGGCCCGTGGGTTCGGTCGTCATGGGTCAGCGGCCCATGAAATACATGCCGGCGCGTTCCGCCCCCGACTTGTAAAGGAACTGTCCGAGGGCGCCGAAAAGCGCGGCCAGCAAAAAGAAAACGATCGAGACGAACGGCGTCTTCAAAATCAACTCATCGCATCCGGCGCCTGGCCGAGCGCGACCTTCAGCTTGGCGATTTCGTCGCGCATTTGATCGCGCCGCGACTGCAGGACGTTGACGTGCTGCTTGGCCCGCTCCAGCCCGGCCTTGACCGCTTCGAGCTCCGTCTTCAGCGCATCGCGCTCGGACTCCACGGCGTGCAATTGATCCAGCCCCTGCTCCAGCTCGATCTGCACCGAACCCACGCTCGACTTCATCGCTTCCCGCTCGTGGCGCGTCTGCCGCAGTTGTTCGTGCGCGGCGCCGAGCTCCGTATTCACCTTGGCCAACTGGACGGAAAGCCGGTCGCATTCGCCGGCCAGCGTCTGGCTCTTTTCCTGCGCCGCGACCATCCCTTTGACCGCGTCCTCGGTCTTCGCGCGGAGAGTTTTCTCCAGCTCCATCTGCTGCTCGACGCGCGCTTCGAGTTCGCGGATCTCCGTTTCCTTGATCGAAAGCTTGTCCACCAGTTGCTCGCGGTCGCTGCGGCCCGTCTGCCAGTTCAGCCGCAAATCCCCGGCATCTTTCTGCGCCCGCTGCAGCTCGGCGAGGAGCGATGCGACCCGCCGGTCGGATTCGACTTTCTGCCCGCCGATGGCCACGGCGTCCGCGCGGAGTTTTTCCTGCAAACTTGCCGCTTCCGCGAGCGCCGTGCGCTGCCCTTCGATCTCGCGCTGGAGAGCGGCCGCCTTGCCTTCCGCCTCTTGCAAAGCGGCTTCGTGCGCGGCGCTCTGCTCGCGCATCTGCTGGTGGACGGCGGTGAAATTCTCGATCTTCTGCTGGGCCTCGGCGACTTCCCGCTCCCGCCGATGCAAGGCGTCGAGCAGGCCGTCCACGCGCTGCTGGAAATCCTTCGTCTCCTCGGTTGCTTCCGCGAGCGCCGACTCCAGCCGCTTCTGTTCCGCTGCGGCCTCCGCCGCTTCCTGCTTGGTCCGGTCAAATTCATTCTTCGCCGCCTGCATGGTCAGCGACGCGGTGCGCAGCGCCTCCTCGCGATCGGCGAGTTGCTGGCGCGCTTCGTCGCGGGCCGTGGCGATCGTGGCTAATTGACCGCGCAATTCCTCCGAGTCTCGCTGCGCGGTGGTCAGCGCAGTGTTTTCGGAAGCGAGCGCCTGCGCCCCGTTTTCCAAGAGCTTCTCCAACTCCCCGATTTTCTGCTGCGCCGCTTCGCGCTCCGCGGAGATTTTCTCCAGTTCGGCCCGCGCCATCGAGAGCTCCTGCTGCTCCCGCGCCGCATCACCCTGCGCCGCCGCCAACGTTGCGCGCACCTCCGCCAATTCACCCTCCCGCCCGGCAAGCTGAGTCCGCGAGTTGTCGCGTTCGGCGGTCAGCGCCTGCAGTTCCCCGCGCAGGCTGTCTGCCTCCTTCTTGAGCGCTTGCCGTTCATCGGCGAGGTGGTTCGCCTCCTTCATCCGCTGCCGCAATTCGGTCCGTTCCTGCTCGGCCGCTTGCAGTCGATCGGCCGCTTCTTCGGACTTGGCGCGCTCCGCGGCGAGTTCTTCGCGCAACGAGCCCGACTCGGTCCGCAACGCTTTCACTTCGCCTTCCACCTGCCCGAAATTGAGCCGCAGGTTTTCGCGTTCGCGAGTCAGCGAGGCGAGCTCATCCTCGGCGCGGGCCAGTTGCGTTTGAAGCTCGGGCGACGGCGGCGGATTGCTCTGCCACTCGGCGAGCTGGGCGCGCAGCTCGGCGCGCTCCTTTTCCCAGGCGATCAATTTTTCCTGCAACGCACCCGGGCCCGGGCCGAGCCCAAGGGCGCGGTTTTCCATCCGCGCTTTCTCGGCGATTTGCTTGAGTTCCGTCTCGGTCTGTTGCGCGGCCGTGCGGAAGTTGTCCCGCTCGGCCGTCGCTTGCTGCAATTCCGCCCGCAGTTCACCGAGCACCAACTGCGTCCGATGCTGCTCCGGCCCGCCCGCCCGCAGGCCGTCGCGTTCCCGCACCGTCGCCGCCAGATCGTCCCGCAGCTTGATCAGTTCCGCGCGCGAGCGCTCCGTGTCCGCGCGCAACTTCGCCGACTCATCGAGCGCCATCGCCAGTTCCTTGTGTTTGCGCTCGAGTTCCTCGTAGGCACTGTCCACCGGACCGACCAGGGCCACTAGACGGCGCCGGACGACGATTTCGACCGGGCCTTCGGAAAAAAGCGGGATGACGAGCGAGCTCCGGCAATTCGGGCAATCGACAGGCAAACCCGCAGCACTCTCGTCGACGGCAATCTTTTGCCGGCACTCGGGGCATTGGAACTTGATGTCGGCCATAAGGGGAGATTCTGAAAAATGAGAGATGCAAGGCGCGTGCCAGCTGCGCCGTTGAGTTACCAGCGGGCCCGGACTGGTGAAAGGAGATTTTGCTCCTGCGCCGGCCGCACAGGCCGTAGCGTGCCCGGGTGTCCAAAGAAAAAACCTTTCGCGTCCGGCAGCCCACGGAGCTGCTCTCCTTCCTGCTTTCGCTGCCGGAGGGTCTTTCGCGCAAGGACGCCAAGAACCTGCTGCGCTTCAAAGCCATCGCCGTGCCGGGGGTGCCCGCCCCGCGGCACGACACCCCGCTCAAGGCCGGCACCGAGGTCCGCATTTCCTTTGGCAAACACACCCCGGCGGGAACGGTGCTGCCGAGCGGCGTGGAAATCGTCTTCGAGGACGAGGCGCTGATCGTGATCAATAAACCGCCCGGACTGCTGACCATCGCCACCGAGAGCGAGAAAACGCGCACCGCCTACGCCCAGCTCACCACCTACGTCAAAGCCCGCGCGCCCAAAGGCGACGCCCGCGTTTTTATCGTCCACCGCCTCGACCGGGATACCTCCGGGCTGCTCGTCTTTGCCCGTACCGAGGAAGTGAAATATGCGCTCCAGCGGGCCTGGAAAAGCGTGACCAAAAAATACCACGCGGTCGTCCAGGGCACCCTCACCCCGCCCAAGGGCACCCTGCGGAGCGTGCTCGTGGAAAGCGACACGCTGCGCGTGCATAGCGCCAAACCCAGCCACGAAGACGCCAAGCCGGCGATCACGCACTACCAGACCATCCGTTCCGGCACCGAGTTTTCGCTGGTCGAACTGGCACTGGACACGGGACGCAAAAACCAGATCCGCGTGCAACTCGCCGAAGCCGGTCACCCGATCGTCGGCGATCAAAAATACGGCGCGACCGCCGACCCCGCCCGCCGCCTCGCGCTCCACGCCGTCGAACTCCGCTTCCGGCATCCCATCACCGCGGAGGCCCTGGATTTCCAAAGCCCGCTGCCCGACACCATCCGAGGGCTCGTCGGCAAAAAACAACTGACCGCGCCGAAGCCCGCCCACGAGCCCGCATCCAAAATCGCCGCGCCGCGTTTGCGGGACGCAGTCCCCGCTCCGCGGCCAGCCCGTCGCCCCACAGGACGGGAACACCGAGGCCAGGGCCGCCGGCCTACGGGTCAGTGAACTGGACGCGGTAGAATTTCGTCGGACCGCCCGCATCGGTGTCGATCGCCCACCACTCGGGAGAGGCCTGATTGATGAACGCCTGGATCAACGGCTGCCAGTCGCCCTCGGTCAGGGAAGTGCGGTATTGGATGGCAACCGCGGGTCGAGGCGTTCCAAAGATCGACGGCACTGCCGTAAAAAGAATTTTGCGGTGCGTAGGGTGTCCCTCGACCGCTTCGAGGCGCACCGCGAACCGGGAACTCGGATTTTTGGGGTTCAGTCCGACGAGGAATTCAAGGTCGTTGTCGTTGCCGTCGCCGTCGGGGTCTTCGCTGAACCGTGAAAGATGCACCCGCTTTTCTCTCGTTCCCAAAGTTAGCGCAGCGCTTTGGGGGACGGACCCTCAGGGCGAAACTCTGTTTCGCGCGCGCAGCGGCTTCGGGACCGCTCGCGTTGGGTCGCCCGGTGCCTGTGGAGACGGAGTCTCGCCGGATGGAACGTTCCCAAAGAGCCTCGCTAACTTTGGGAACGAGAGGCAAACACCCATACGATGGCCCGGCCCCGGACGCCCGCACCCACCCGGCACCGTGCACCGGCCTTTTCGCAAAAACTGGAATCCGCAAGGGGCGTCACCGCAGGCCGGTCCGCTTAAATCCTCCGCGTCGAAAGCGCGCCTCCCATCCCCCGGGCTTGTTCAACCAGGGTTGCTTGCCGGCTGCGCGGCAAAGCA
>JBBQIZ010000114.1:0-14187 GCA_038325425.1 Chthoniobacterales bacterium | reverse complement strand
AGGGCGATGACGACCTTCTCGATCTCGGCGGCGATGTTGTTGCGCTGCATGAACTCGCCCACATCGAAAATCTTGCGAAAGATGCGCTCGGTCAGGATGTGCTGGATGAGCATTTCCTCGACGGCGGCGACGGCGAGATTGGGATTGAGCGCCTGCCGGCAGAGGGCGACGAAATCGTCGAAGGCTTCGGCGTATTTCTTGTTCACCTTCTTCTCCGCACGGACGATGCGAGTCATCTCACGCCCGATCTCGGGGAGGCGATCCTTGAACTCGGCGACGGCTTTCTCCCACTCATCGAAGGCGGGCGCCTGATATTCAAAGAAGCCTTTGAGGACAGTGACGAGGTTGTCCGGTTGCGAGATGTCGAGGTCGAGCGCGCGCTCGCCATCCTGCACGAGCACGGCGCGCGTGGGCGACTGGAAGAGGATGTTGTCGCGCGGGTAGCCGAGCTTGAATTTCTTGGTGATCTCCTTGTCGAGGTCGTCGGCGGTGTCCTTGGCCTCCCACAGGCCGTGCATCAGGCGGAAGCTGTCGAGAAGCGCGCCATCGGGCGTGATCTTCGCGCCCGCCTTTGTCTTGAGCGAATACTCCGGGACGAGCTTCCACTTGTCGGCGCGACCTTTGTTGACCAGCGCGGTGCAATCTTCCAGTAAGGCCTGAAACGCCGCGCGCACGGCGGTCTCGTGTTTCACACCGAGCTGCGCGAAATCGGCGAGCGAGGCGTGGTAAGCGGCAATCCGTTTGTGGCTGGGTTTGAGGGGCAGGGTCCGCATGAATCCGCCGGTGTGTAACGGAACCACCGCGCGCTGGCGAGCGGTCGTTGGAGGTTCAAAGCAGTCCCGCACCATTTTCGCGGAGTCGCCAGCGCTCTCTCCTTTCCTCCCGGCGCGCAGGCTGGCGTGGCGGCGGGCCGCCCGCTTAAAGTGCGGAGTCCCATGCCCGAGACTCCTGCGCCCGCTCCTTCGCCCCTGCGCCTGCCGCTCTTCCGCGCGCTGTGGCTGGCGAGCATCATCTCCAATATCGGCAGCACCATGAACGACACGGCGGCGATCTGGACGATGGCGACGCTCACAGCGTCGCCGCTGATGATTTCGCTGATGCAGACGATGTCGAGTCTGCCGCTGTTCCTGCTCGCGCTGCCGGCGGGGGCGCTGGCGGATCTCGTGGATCGGCGCAAGCTGATCCTCGGCGCACAGCTCGGCGCGCTGCTCACCGCGGTGGGCATGGCCGGGCTGGCGCTCTCGGGCAAGCTCAGCGCGCCGCTGCTTTTACTGGCGACGTTTCAACTCGGCATCGCGACGGCCTTCACCACGCCGGCGTGGCAGGCGATGCTCCCGGAGATCGTCGGCAAACCGCAGCTCAGCGCGGCGCTCGGGCTGCAAAGCATCGGCTTCAATGTGGCCCGCTCCTTCGGCCCGGTGGTCGGCGGTCTGCTCATCGCCACGCTCGGGCCGGCGCCGGTTTTCGCGCTCAATGCGCTCTCGTTCGTGGCCATCCTCGCGGTGATGTGGAATCCGGCCTACGCCTCGTCGCCGCGCACCGTGCAGCAGGAGCAGATGCTCGGCGCGATGGCCGCGGCGCTGCGTTACACCAGTCACGCGCCGGCCATGCAGGCCGTGCTGGCGCGGGCGGCGCTGCATGTCTTCGCGGCGGTGGCGCCGCTCGCGCTGCTGCCCGTGCTCATCCGCGAACGCGGCGGGACGGGCGCGGATTTCGGCGCGCTCATGGGTTGCTACGGCGCCGGCGCGATTCTCACCGCCGTTTTTGTCCTGCAGAAATTTCGCACGCGCTTCTCCTTCGACCGCGTGCTCACCGGCGCGTGCCTGTGCTCGGCGAGCGCGGCGCTGCTGCTGGCCTTTGCGCCCAACAAATACGCGATGGGCGCGATCCTGCTCCTCGCCGGCGGAGGCTGGATGAGTGGCCTGAATACCCTCAGCGTCGCCGCGCAGAACGCCTTTCCGAATTGGGTGCGGGCGCGCAGTTCGGCGATCTATCTGGTGGCCACGCAAGGCGCCTTCGCGCTCGGCGCGCTGGCCTGGGGCCGCGTGACGACGGACTTCGGCTCGACGCCCGCGCTGTGCATCGCCGCCGTCTGGCTGCTCGGCTGCGCGGCGCTCGACCGCTGGCTGCCGATCAGCCACGTCGAGAAGCTCGACCTTTCACCCTCCGGCCACTGGCACGGCCACAACGTCACCAACGAACCTGCGCCCGAGGACGGCCCGGTGCTGATCACCATCGACTACCAGGTCGATCCGCCACAGGCGCGGGAGTTCCGTCACGCCATGCGGCTGCTCCGCGAGACGCGGCTGCGCGACGGCGCTTTTCGCTGCACGCTCTTCCACGACCTCGATAACCCGAAGCATTTCCGCGAGACCTTCCTCGTCGGCTCATGGGCCGAACATTTGCGCCAGCACACCCGCGCGACGATCGATGACCAGCGCATCGAGGAAGCCGTCGTCGCTTTCCACATCGGCACCGAGCCGCCCCGTGTGCGGCATTTCCTGATGACGAATCTGCGCGACTAACCCCTCGGAGGGACGCGCTCCCGCGCGTTCCCACTCTCCCAAAAAAAATGGGAATGCGCGGGAGCGTGTCCCGCCGATTGCCGCCCCCACCCGCCCGTCTTACCCTCCGGCCATGCGTTTTCTATTCGGTCTCCTCGTCGCGTCCACCTTGCACGCCGCGCAACTCGACGTGCTCGACATTCCCGGCGTCACCTTGCGCGACAATCCGCTCGGTGACCGCCCCGCGCGACGCCTCGCGGTCTTCACGCCCGATGACACGAAGCACGACGCGCCGCTGCCGGTGGTCATCTACCTGCCCGGGTGGGGCGGCTCGGCGGAAGACGCCATCGCGCAGGGCCGCGGCGCCTGGTACGGGCGGGTAGTCGATGAGATGGCGGGGCGCAAACTGCCCGTGCGGCTCGCCGTGGTCGATGGCCGCTCGCGTTACGGCGGCAGCCAATTCCTGAACTCCACCGCCACCGGCCGCTACGCCGACTACGTTTCCGAGGAAATCGCGCCCGCCCTCGATGCCCGCTACGCTCCGGTGCCGGGCGGGCGCTTCCTCTCCGGGCACTCCAGCGGCGCGTATGGCGCGCTCGTGCTGGCGATGCAGCAACCCGCGAAATTCGCCGCCGTGGTCGCGCTCTCGCCGGACAGCGATTTCGAAGTGACGCACAAGCCGCTCGTCCAGCAACCCGGCGTCCGCGCCGTGACCCGCGCCGATCTCGACGCCGCGATGGCTCCCGCAGGAAAATCCCGCATGCCCGGCGACGGACTGGCGCAGCTCATCATGGGACTGTGCGCCAACTACGCGCCGATCGCCGGTCAGCCCCGCCAGTTCGAATGGCTCTACGACGACCGCGGCCAGTGGCGCCCCGAGGCCTGGCAACGCTGGCTCGACCTCGACCCGCTCACGCTCGTCCGCAAAAATGAAAACGCCTTCGCGCCCGCGCAGCGCATCTATCTCGACGGCGCGGAACACGATGAATTTGGCGCGAACATCGGCGCCCGGAAAATCCACGAAGTCCTCCGCGCGCGGAAATCGCCCGTCACTTTCTATGAATCCCCCGGCCACCACAGCGACCGGCTGCTGGAGCGTTTGACTCGTGGTTTGGCGTGGGTGCTCACCACAAACCACCGGTGAGGGGCGCGCACGGAGTGATGCCAAACCGCGGCGAAAGCGTCCGCGGTTTTTTTCCGAGCAAGCATGCAACCGCATGGGCGACCTGCGACGAACATCCTTACATCAACATTGGCGGGGCGCGCGGTTCCTCCGACGCCGGCTCCCAGCCAGCTTCGCCGATGTTGCCTGGCATCGCCGCCCGGCTATTCGCTCGCCGGCTCCTCTTCCGCGGGCGAAGCACTTTCCAGATCGCGGCGCTGGCCGGTGATGTGCGCGAGTTGCGCCAGCGAATCCGGGACGAGGTCTTCCATGATGGTCATGAAATCCTTGTCCACCAGCCGTTGCGCGCGACGGAGGAGCAAAGGCACGGGGTTGCCCGGCTCGGCCACCCGGTAATACTCGCAGATCTGCTCCATGGCTCGGAGGACGTCCTCGCGGGATTGGATTTCGCCACTGAAAGACGCCTGCGACCCGCGCGGGGCACCGGATGCTGGCGCGGACGCGCTGCTCGTGGTGGTTGGCGTCAGCGCGGCGGCGGTTTCGCGCGGCAGATAAGGGACGAGCGTTTGCTGGATTTCGCTCAGGACGCCCGACAGTTCGTCGAAGTTGGGCGCGCTGCTGACGCCGACCAATTCCATGATCGCCGTATCCAGTTCACCGAGAACGGTGCGCGCGTCGCTAGCCGCCGCGGCGATGGCCGCGAGGTCTTCGGCGCTGGAATCGCGGAAGGCCGCTTCCACTTGCGCCGGCGTCGGGGGCGTCAAAGTCGTGCCGACCGGCAGCCCGAGTTGGGTGATGTCCGCGAGGCTGTAGCGACCCATCTGCGCGGAATTCGAGAGGGGCGCCTGGCGGACGCGTTCGAGGAAGCGCATCGGATCGCCAAAGGTGCCGAGCGGTTTGGCCAGACCGGCGATGATGTTGACCCGCTCGGTGGGATCGTTGTTGTCCTCGGGATCGAGCCGCGGATAGACGCCTTCCCATTGCTCCCCGACGAGGCGCCGGAGGACGGTCAGGCCATCCCGCAGACCCGGCAGGCCTTCGAGCCGCAGCAGCGCCAGCGCGAGAATCATCCCGACCCGCAGGTCCTTGGAACGGGCGAAGAGTTCCGCGCATTTGTCGCGGATGAGTTTCCAATCCGGCTCTTCCGCAGCGACCTGCCACTCGGGATTGTCCGAGCCGGAAAACTGCTGGGCTTCCTTGCCCTTGGCGAGGCCTTCCAGTTCATTGAAACCGGTGTCGTAAGAAAGGTCTTCGCCGCAAGGCGCTTCGGGGGTGATGGGTTGGAGCAGCGGTTCGATATCCATGGCAAAAGCGGTTTTGAATTTCCGAATGCAGAGGCTGGGAAAAACGGCACCAGTTGTGAATCACAATCGCTGACGGCTTGACGTCCTTTCGATGAAGGCGCCTAATTCGCGCATGCCGCTGGTGCAATTCGAACCCGAACACAAGAGGCTGATGGCCCGGTTCAAACAGAAACCCGACCCGGACACGTCGAAGGCTTTTCTGAAAATGGACGCCGTGGCGAAGCAACTTGCCGCCAAAGGCCTCTCGCCGGACGCCCGCGATGCGCTGGTCAACAAGCTCAAGGAAGCGATGAAGAAGCTGATTCTTGCGCTGAAGGCAGACACCAAGGAGCGCGAGAAGGCGCACAAGGAAGCACTCAAAAATCCCCCGAAGGATTTCGATCCGCAGTCGGCGACCCGCACCTTCAACAACATCAAACGCGAGTTGATGCTTTTGCAGAGGAAGGCGCAGAAATTCACCGACACCGGCGGGGCGGAACCGCCGCCCCCGAAACTCCCGGAACTGCACTTCGGCGCCGATTATAAGAAGCTGATCGCGGACTACGATGGCACGTTGAATCCGGGAGTGGTGAGCGCCTTGGACCGCTTGGATGAAAATGCCGATGCGGCCAAAGTGATGGCCCTGGTCAAGGCCGCGCGAGAGGCGCTCGAGAAGCAGATCACCCCGCTCGCCGCAGAAAAGAGCAAGTGCCGCGACGGGAAGCAACTGATCATCCTGACCAAGCTGGTCACAGAGCTGACCGATTTCCGCAAGGTGCTGAAGGAATTCGAGACGCGGGTCTTCCTCGTGCATCGGCTAAAGGCCTGACCCGCTTCCGTCGCCTCCCCGCACATGGCCGGCTACGACCTCAAAACCGCGCTCGCCAAGGTCGGCGCCAAGCCGATGAGCTTTAGCTACTTCACCGGCGAAGATCACAACCAGATCGTCGTCTCAGCCGCCGCACCCACGCCGGCACTGCTCAAAGAAATCGAGAAAGAATGCGGCAAGCTGAAATGCGTGCTGAAAGGCCGGTGTTTTCGCGAAGGCGACCTGCTCGTCTTCGCAACGAAAACCCCGCCCGCGCCGCAATGGAAAATGCAGCTCGCCAACGTCCTCAAGACGCGCAAATGCCCGGGCGCTTCCCACATCGAACTCCGGCAACTCGGGGAGGATGAGTCTGGCGAGGCGGAGGCAGACGGCGAGAATACGTCCGGTGAGGTCGGCTCAGAGCAGGCCGCGCTGGAAGGCTGGCAAACCGCCCGCGCCGCAGCCATCGCCCAACTTCAGGCACTGGGCACCGCCATGAAGGGCTTCCAGCATCCGAAATCGACGGAAGCCATCATCCTCGTCAAAGCCATCCAGGCGAATCTGACGGCAAAACCGGATACCCCGCAAAAGGTCACCGAATTGGAGAAATACCTCACGACCGATCGGATCATCACGGACGCGGAGGGGAAGAACGGCTTCGGCATCACCGTCAGTCTGCGGAAACCCTTGCTCGACGCATTGGGCAAACTGAAACCGCTGCTGCCGAAAACCTGACGGCGCGAACATAGGCGAGCCAAGGACGCCCAAAATCGCAAGAACAGTCCGACGCAAACAATTTTCACCACCATCCGAGAGTACCCACGACCACCGAAATCCTAACTCAGGACCAAGTGGAGCGGCACTTGGATCGGCCCATCAATTTTCGCGACGAACCGGGCGCAAACGCTCACGACAACTGAACCTTCACGACAAACGCTATTATGTGGTGCAAATCATGCCAGAAATCGTGGCCGGCTGACAATATCGGGCGGTTTCATAAGGGTTGCGGCGGCGAGCAGACGGCGATTGATCCCAACGCCACGAGTAAACCCAATTTCGTAAGGACGGGCGTTTCGAGCCCCAAGGTTACGCCGCCCCAGGAAATCGGCTCGCCGGTCAGCATCGTGTTCGCCGCCAGCCTGGGGTCGCCCTCGAAATCGGAGGGCGCGCAGGGAGGGACGACAGTAAAGTCGCCAACGGGGACGACCGGCAGCAAGCCGGGAGCCTCAACTCCGGAAAAGACCACCCCAAAAAAAACGCCGTGGATCGAAGCGAAGGAGCAGGCGATGAAGCTGGGGAGGAAACTGGTCGCCGCAGGAGTCCTCGATGCCGACGATTTCAACAAAGACTATGGAGCGTGTGTCGAGGCCTACAACAAGGCGAACATGGATGGGCTCATCCAGCTCGAAAGATTCGTCAAGCGACTGGCGGGGATGAGTGCAAGCAGCGGGGCAGAAACATTGCCGCCGCGAGGGAAAACACCGATCACGGCAACTTTCGAGACCAAGCCCGTGGACGAACCCACGACGCCGAAGAGCGTGGGTAAGCCGAGTTCGACCGTCACCGGGGAGGAAAGTGCTGCGGAAATTGAGAACTTGAAAAAGCGGGTCGCAGCCTTGCTCAAAGAGCTCAACGCCGGACCCGAATCGGTCACATCAGCAACCGCCCTGGCAGATGCCGCGGACCTCGGAACACTGAAAAACCTCGTAGTGAAATTGGAGGCCAAGCTGAAGGAGAAGTCAGAAAAGGCTGCATTGACCGAGCAGGACCGTATCCAGAAGGAAAAGGAAGTCGGCGGCAAAGCCGAACAGGAACGTCTTCAGAAGATCGAGGCCGACCGCGTCCAGAAGGAGAAGGAAGCCGCCGAGAAAGCCGAGAAGGAACGCGTCCAGAAGATCGAGGCCGAGCGCATTCAGAAAGAAAAGGAAGCCGCACGATTGAAAGCTGAGGAGGAGGAAGCTGCTGCCAAGAAGAAGGTCGAGGAAGAAGAGAGAGAGCTCGCAGAAATCAAAAAGCTGAAAGCCGAGGCCGCCAAGCTGCTGGAGGTCGTAAAGGCAACACTGGCCACGGGGAAGGTCGCCAAATATGAGCAAGCGATTGCTAAAATCGAGGGGAGCGGTGTCGAGTTTGCGAACAAGGTTGTGCAGCTATTAAAGGGGGATGAAGCCGCGGCCAAAATGAAGGCCGAAGAGGAAGCGGCCGCCAAGAAGAAGGCTGAAGAGGAGGCCAAGGCTGAGAAGGAACGCCTCGCGAAAATCGAAGCCGATCGCGTCCAAAAGGAAAAGGAAGCCGCCGAAAAAGCCGAAAAGGAACGCCTCCAGAAGGTCGAAGCCGACCGCCTCCAGAAGGAAAAGGAAGCTGCCGAGAAAGCCGAAAAGGAACGGCTCGCCAAAGAAGCTCAGGCCGAGAAGGAACGTCTCGCGAAAGAGCAGGAGGAGAAACTCAAGCAAGAAGCCGCCGTGGAAAGCAGCCCGGTTACCGGAGGTCCTGGGAAGGTACGCACCTCAAAAATGAGCACGAAGGAGGCGGAGGCGCTGAAGGCTTTGTCTTCTAAAAATCCCAAGCTCGCGGCCAGCGTCAAAAGAGTTCTCGAAGAACTGGGCGGCCCCGGTGCCGAGGCCTTGCCGCGGCTGACGCCTTCCGAAGCGGAGGCAACGATCAAGGACAGCGAAAAGAACGTGAAGGAGGCTATCGACAAGCAGTTTAACCACGTCCGTGAAGCTGTACTTAACTTGTGGCACGCACTCGGTAGGCTCGGCTTGGCTTTGCCGGAATTTACGGCTGACGTCTTCAACGGAACGAGGGGGGCTGCCGTCGATAAATGGAATACACACGCGCCCGGTGCCCATGAGGCCGCGATTCAGGATCTGCAGAAATTTTGGGATGAGATGAAGAAGAAGAGCGCGCAGGCGGCGAAGGAAGCCGAGGAGATGGATGCCTCCAAGGGACTGACCGCGGAGAAGGAGAATCAGACCAACGCCGAAGCGGCCAAGGCGGACGCCAAAAAGGCTCTGGCAGCCACACATCTCCTGGACGCGCTGCAATTCGGGATGCTCTCCCGGCCACCCGCTCCGGAAACCGATCTGGTCCTGGCGGCCGCCCGCGAAAAGGCCACCGACGACATCATCAAGAAATTCAAAGATCACCCCGACACGGCCCTCGATGCTCTCCACCTGGTCGGCCGGGCGAAAAATCCCGCGGTGGTCGTCAAAGGAATCAGCGTGGTCGGCAAACTCCGGGCCGGCGGTTTTGCTGATGCCAAAGGGGCTAGCTACTCGGTCGAAACCGCCGGTGACATGACCCGGAATGCGCTCCAAATGGGCGACATGGTCGGCGGTAACTTCTTTGAGGACATGGAAGCCTTTTACGGCACCGACAAACACTCCAAGGACGATCCACTGGTTCCGACAAAAATCGGCGAGGATGGGAAGGCGAAGCCAATCCCCGACGCCGGCGGAAAACAAAAAGGGATCGCTTACACCAAAAAGATCGCCAACGACCTGATCGGCCGGGATGGCAAAGTGAACTTCGCTAACGCCAAGGCAACGGTGGACAACCTGAAATTTCACCCGGGTTCGCTGATCACGCCGCTCTTCGCGCTCACGGCCAATCTCGAGGACGTGAAAGAGAAATTCACCAAACCCGGGACGAACAACCTCTACGTCAAGAAACTCGGCGAGGTCAAAGCACCGAAGAATGGCGGGCACGGGGAGAAGGCCAAGGGGCTCGTCCGCGATTGCCTCGGCTTGGACCACGATGCGACACCCACGGCCGCGGATTCCCAGCGGGCGGTGATGAGCGCGCTGATCACCCCCTTCGCCCAAGGCCAGGTCGGTTCCTGCTTCGCCACCGGACCCTGCCTGAAGTTCAAGGAAGCCACTCCTTTGGATTACATCGCAGACCTCGGGCAGATCGTGGAAAATGGCACCTTAAAGAAGGGAACCGGGACCGCGCTGCCGGTGATCACCAATCTACCGAAGGCGAACAAGGAAAACCCCCTGATGCGCAGTTGGGAATATTCCGTGACGACGCTGGGCGCCCGGACGGAAAACAGCCATCAGAAGCAGAAACTGGCGAGTTCGCTCTTCAAGGACCCGACGAGCAGCTTTGGAGCCCTGGGGGGAGCCGAACAGACCAAGGTGAAAACTGCGGTCGGCAAGGCGTTCACCTTCGCCTATGATCCGGTCACCAAGTTGCCCGGCATCGGAGCCGACGGCTCATCTTCCAAGGGCAAATGGGGTTTGAAGCATGTCACCGCAGGACGGGAGGATGCGGTCGATACTGAGGAAAAATTCCTCGCATCCCTGAAGTCTGCGGTGGAGAAGGAATTGGCGATCGACGTCATCGCCGACGTGCCAACAGGACTCAGCAAAACTGCGACAGAGGAGAAGGAAGCCGAGAAGAAAGAGAAGGAAGATCTCAAGGCGAAGATCGACGAACTTTTCACCGGCTCCGGCAAGGCCACGTTTGTCGCGAAGATGCGGGAGAGCTTCGACGACGGGCGGGGCGCGCCTTGGGCGATGTCCGGCGGAGGCACCGGCGAAGGCCCGACCGAAGTTCTGTTTCCGGGAGGCCCCATGCCTGTGGAGGAAAAATTCTTCAATCCGGCGACTGTTACCGGGAACAAAGCGGGCGCATTGCTGACCAGCCTCGTCGGGGCCGTTCCGGAAAATGCACCCAAACATGTCGCGGTCAGCGTCGCCGGCATCCACGGCATGAACCTCCTGCCCGGCCATCCCTCACTCGCGCGTCTCCGCCCGAGTTCGGGCAAAACGGCGAACGACAAGCTCCGTGAGGAGTTGCTCGAACCAGGCGCCAAAATCGCCGCGAGCCAGCCCAAGGAGCGCATGGTCGCTCTCCATCAGAAGGCCATCAGTTCGGTCATCGGTTCACTTTTTGGCGAGGACAAGGACGGGCTCGCCGGAGTGACTCCGCCGAGTGGTGATCAGACGCCCGAAGCTTTCAAGGCCTCACTGCTGAGCCAGGTGGAAACCAGGATCGCCGCGAACGTGGACATGGAAATGGAGAAGGATCCCGCCCCGGTGACGAAGGCCGTGCAAAAGAAGTTTCAAGCCGTTCAGGCAAAGCACAACGAGGAGTGCGCGAAAATTCGGAAGAGCGATGAAGAAGCCCGTGCGGCGGTCCGGAAGAGCGATGGAGAGGCTCGCGAGGCTGTCCGCGAAAAGGATCGGGAGACTCAGGATAAATTACGTGAGGATCATGACAAGGAACGCAAAAAAATCCGGGCCAAATACGACACAGACTTTGCGGCATACGAGAAGGATTTCGACCAGGTCGAACCGGACTACCGCGCGGCCCATGCGAACTACGAAAAAGAGTGGGACAAGTGGACTGCCGAAGGACAAAAAGGGACTCAACCGGTGGCTCCGACTCGTCGACCCCAACCAACAGCGCCTCCCTCGCCCGTTTATCCGCCAGCGCCGACCATGCCTCCGGATTCTCCGCTCCCGGAGGACTCCCCACTCCCACCCGATTCGCCACAGCCGCCTCCGCCGGTCCTCGAAGATCACGAAGACCGACTGAAAACCGAGTACAAAGAAAGCCGGATCAAACAGAAAACCGACGGGGTCAAGAAAGGCATCGACAACGTCCTGATGAAAGAACTCGCTCCGCCCGAATTCGTCATCGCTGACACCAACTGGGGCGGTCCGACCGGCCACACGATGCATGTCATCGCTCCGGACCCCTGCACCGGTCTGCCCATCCTGTGGAAGAAAGACGAACCAGGCGGCACCTTCGAACGCGAAAGCGACGACTGGCTGACCAAGGAATGGGGCGTCCTGAAGAAAGGACCGTCATTCACGTGAGCGATGTAAAAAGCGTCGCGCCGCGATGGCGCTCCACTCCACTAATAATCACTCCCGTAAAGGAAAACCGCCGCCCATGAATCCCGAGGAAATTCAGTTCAACTTTTCCGCAGACAACGACAAACCCGTGTTGGAAATCGAAGGCACCCGGTTTGCCACGCTCCCCGCATTGATGCTCGCCGTGCCTGAGCTAAAACAGCCGGAACATCTTTCCCGCTACTGCGCCGCCTTGAATCACCTCGCATATGGTCTGGAATACCGGGTCATCACCGACTCGGACGCCTACCGCGCCCGTTACGAAGCGAAGTACCAAGCGGAAGATCCGGAAGCGCCTTTCGAGGAGGGAATCACCCGGCTGCACGATTTCGGCTACTGCGATACCAGTGAAATCCAGGCTCCGCGCCTCGATGGCGGATCGGTGGTGTTTTACGTCGAGGACGACTTCCTCAGCATCCCCTACCGAGTCACCGGACCAGGCCCAGGCGAGGCGGAGGGCGATGTGCAATACGAGCCGTTGCCGATGCAGCCGAACAAGGCCTAACGCCGCGCGCCAGCGGTGCGGCTACTTCGGCGACTCTTCCTCGCTTGTTTCTGATGGCGCGTCTTCGGCAGGCGCTTCCTCAGAGACGGAGAGGTCTGATAACAAGTCCTCAACATCGGCACTTGCCTCGTCTGCTGGGATCTCGGCCATCGGCAGTTCTGCAAACGCATCTTCCAGGCTGACTTCCGAACCCTCGGGAATTTCCTCCACGGGTGCTCCAGTGGCCACGGCCTCTTCGCCTTCCACGCTTTCGGCGTCCGGCAACTTTTCGACCGGCGCCGCTTCGGCCGGCACCTCCAGTTCCGCAAAAGCGTCATCCAGACTCTCGCTCGATCCGTCTGGCTCGGCCTCGACCGTCTGGAGCGGTTCTTCCGAAAATGTTCCTTCCCCGAGGCTCTCGTCTGCGGGAATTTCGGCCGCGGGCGCTTCCTCAGTGGGCAACTCCTCGACGATGCTTTCGGACTCGACCGCCGATTCTGCGGGAAGTTCGACCGCTTCCTCTGGGCTGATGTCTTCCGCCGCCAGGGCCGACGGTTCTTCCGCCGATTCCGACGCGACTTGCTCCGCATCCATGGCGGCCGCTGCTGCCGCGGCCGCCGCGCTCAGCAAGCTGGCCGCAAGAATCCAAGCCTCGTCCAGCGTCTCCGAAGCCACATCGAATTTCTTCTGCGCCGCCAACGCTTCCGCCGCCGCTAATCGTTTCGTCAACTCCCCATCCGCATCGCACGAACCAGCCCGCTCGAAGCGCGCCGCGAGCAGCTTCGCCTTCACCGCGTATTCTTTTTCCGCGGCGATCTCGCTCTGCCGGGCGGAGTTTTGCGCGGCTTCGAGAAAATCGGAAAGCCAGTCGTCTTCGTCTTTAGTCATGCGGAGAGAGTTCCCTCACTTAAGTTCCCGCTGCAGGGTTTGCAGGGCGGGAGAGAAAATTTTGTCCACACTCACGGGCGTGAACGGATTCTCACGCACCATCGCCAGCAGCCGATCGGAGCGCAGATAATAGCTGGCGAGTTGCGCGGTTTTGCGGGCGTTTTCCTTGAGCGCGGCGGTTGAGCCGCCGCTTTCTTCCGCGTCCGCGAGTGCCTCAAGCACGCACCCCACATCGGGAATGCGGCGGACGATTCGCTCGAGCGAAATGCTGAGCTGAGGGGCGCGCGGATCCCTCGCTTTGGCGACCGCTGCCTTGATTTTTTCCAGAGCCGCGATCGTTTCCTTCCGCGCCGTCAGCCAGGCACGACGACTCGCACCATAAGGACCCTCAATGATCGGGATTGGCTCGGAAGGCGAAGGCAGACTCATCTTTCAGCCGCAGCAGAGCGGCACAGGGCAGTGAACACAGCCGGCAAGATGGAGGCGGCGCGATCAGACATCAAGGCATCAGTGGCGGAGCAGCCGCGAAATCCAACTGCGTTCGCCGCCGGCAGCCGGACTGCCGGGGGCGGTTTTAAAAAGATCGGTGGCTTCCAATTCCGTCACGGGATCGGCTGGCGTTTCCACGCAGCCGAGGGGCAGCGCCGCCGGTCCCGCCCGGAGGCAGAAAAGTTTTTGCGGGTCGGGTTCGCCGACGAGCACATCGATCCACGGTTGGTCGCGCGGCGCGAGGAAGAGCAGCGGCAGATCCACCGGCACCAGCGCCGGACAGACGCGCGACCAGAAGCGCAGGCCGCGCAATACATCGCCCGGGACAGCCGGGACCCGGGTGTGCGCCGGGGGATTCGCCTGAAAATCACCGGCAAACCGGAGCATCGCGGCGCGCGGACAGGGGAGTGTCGCAGGTGCCGCCTCCATCAGAGAAACCTCCGGCACCGCACCGACCGCCCCAAACACGACCTGGCGCACTTCCTCCGCCGAACGCGCCGCCTGACAACCCGCCGCCACGCCATCGAGCCGCGCGAGGATCGACTCCAGCGCCGGGTCGAACGCGAGATTGATTCCCTGCACGAGCGCGATCATCGGAAAATGCGCGCGCCGTTTCCCGTCGCGCGAGGCCCACATGCGACCGACAAGAATCTGCCGCCCGCGCATCCACAGAAAGACGTGATCGAAATCCGCCAGGCGCGCTTCCTCCGGCAGGCGCGCCCAGGCACCAGAGCTGATCTGCGA
>JBBQIZ010000113.1:0-14322 GCA_038325425.1 Chthoniobacterales bacterium | reverse complement strand
GCGGAGCAAGCCGGTTTGAGCGGACTGTTCCCGTGGAGGGGAATGACGAGGCGCTCGCGGTGACCGGGCTTGGTAAAAATGTGGTGACTGCCGTTGATATGGGCCAGCGTCCATCCGCTGCCTTGAATGACTTTCGCCGGTTCCCTGCCGGAGACCTGCTTCACACCGCCAGCTCAAACACGCGGTCATCCGCGGCGAGGGGCGCAGCGGGCTCATCCACGCTGAGCCAAAGGTCAATTGCTTCGCGGAGATTGGCCTGAATTTCTTCCATCGTTTCTCCCTGCGTCACGCAACCGGGCAGCGCCGGCACCTCGGCCCAGAATCCGCCTTCTTCCGCGACGTGAACGATGGCTTTGAGCGTCATGCCAAAGCGATACCCGCGGCCTCCGGGGTTTTCAACCGACGAATTCTTTCTCTCGGCCTCAAGCGCGCACGAGGCGCACGGCTGATCCACCCGAAAGATACTCAGCGCCCGTTAGTTCATCCGATAGATCAAGGCATCGTGTATAAACAAACCGTTCACACTCGAACGTGATACTCGAACCCGCGAAATGGCTCTACCGGTTTTGACCAGTGAACGCATCTGAGAGATGAGCGGATCTTTCGTGGAAAGAACGGAAATCTCCGATAACTCCGGCTTTGGTTTCGCCATTTGGTGGAGGGTGGACTGGATTCTTCGATAAAGTTTCTTCGGCCCCTCCACGGAAACCGACGGAGATGCAAGAATCAGCCTCCACGATCCGACGTCGGGCAAGAAAATCCAGAACGCGCCGCTCACAAGATAGTTGCGTGTGTCCAGTCGCTCCACCAATGCCGCTCCAGCCTGGGTTTTTTCCTCGCTCAAAAATGGCGTTACCAATGTTTCTTCAGCCATTTGATTACTCCGTTAGGGCTCGATGAAACCGCAGCGTAAAAGTCCCTCGCCTTGTTCTCATCATGTTTGCTGTAGCGGGCGTCCTCTTTCCAATCTTTGACGACGTTCCAATTCAACTCAAAACCCGGATTAGCACTGCACTCGTCCGCCCACGCTCTTTGGAGCCCGGCGAGGCGAAGCAAGGCAGTTAGATCATGCACGTAGCTCTGTTTGACCGTGTTCAGGTCTGGAAACTCGTAGCGTTGGACTTTCTTGGCAATGCATGCTTTCAGCGCGCATTCGACAGCATAGCCGCACAGGTAGTAGGCACCGGAAAAATTCTTTGTGGCGATTAGCACTCGCGAGTCCTTTAGGCGGATGCGCGTCAATGATTGAAGATCGTTCCGTTTCACAGGATCACGGTTTCAATGCGTGAAAGTATTCCGAATGAATGGCAAGAATCATTTCCTCGGGAACGCTCCTCCCGTTTCACAAAAGCTGATACGCATCCACGTCCACGGTGACGAAGACGTCCTCGGGAAACGTGAGCTTTTCCAAAACCGCCTTCAGGTGCCGCGACAGGCGGAGGATGGCGTGGGTCCGGAGCATGAGGTGGAAACGGTAGTTGCCGTGGGATTTTTCCAACGGCGCCGGAGCGGGTTCGCTCAGCGTGGTGTTCGGCGGAAGCGCGTCTTTGAGGCGGCGGTGCAGGGTTTGGGCGGAAAACTCGGCGCGCTGCTGATGGGCGGAACGGATGACGATCAGGACGAGGTGGGTGAACGGCGGGTAGTCCCACTGGCGGCGGAACTCGATCTCCTGCTCCCAGAAGCCGTCAAAGTCGTGGTGGCGCGCGAACTGGATCGACGGGCTGAACGGCGTGAACGATTGCACGAAGACCTCGCCCTCGACGTCGCCGCGGCCGGCGCGGCCGGCGACCTGGGTGAGGAGTTGGAAGGTGCGTTCGCCGGCGCGGAAGTCGGGGAGGTGGAGCGAGAGGTCGGCGTTGATGATGCCGACGAGGGTGACATTCGGAAAATGCAGCCCTTTGGCGATCATCTGGGTGCCGACGAGGATGTCGATCTTGCCGACTTGGAAGGCGCCGAGCGTTTCGCGGAAGGCGTCCTTGCGCGTCATCACGTCGGCATCGAGGCGCTTCACCACGGCGGTCGGGAAACATTTGCCGACGATGTCCTCCACTTTCTCGGTGCCGGTGCCGCTGTATTTGATGCCCGGGTCCCGGCACTCGGGGCACTTGCTCGGGGCGACGGCCTGATGCCCGCAGATGTGGCAGACGATGCGCCCGGCGGCGCGGTGAAAGGTGAGCCCCACCGAGCAGTTCGGGCACTCGCAGACGTAGCCGCATTTCTCGCAGAGCAGCGAGGTGGAAAAGCCGCGGCGGTTGAGGAAAAGGATGGTCTGCTCCTTTTTCTCGAGCCGGGCATGGATGGCCGTGATGAGCCGCTCGCTGAGGATCGCGCCCTTCTTTTTCGACTCCATGCGCATGTCCATGATGCGGATGAAGGGCATCTTTTTGTCGTCCACGCGCTGGGTCAGGCGGAGCAGTTCGTATTTGCCGGACTGGGCGTTGTGGAAGCTCTCGAGCGAAGGCGTGGCGCTGCCGAGGACGATGGCGCAGCCTTCCATCCGGGCGCGCAGGACGGCGATGTCGCGCCCGTGGTAACGCGGGGTTTCCTCCTGCTTGTAAGTGTTCTCGTGCTCTTCATCGACGACGATCAGCCCGAGGTTCGCGCACGGGGCGAAGATGGCCGACCGCGCGCCGATGACGATCCGCGCGCGGCCACTCCGGATCTTGTGCCACTCGTCGTGCCGCTCGCCTTCGCTGAGGTGGGAGTGCAGGACGGCGACTTCGTGCTGGGTGGCGGCGAAGCGCGATTTGAAGCGCTCGACGGTCTGCGGAGTGAGCGAGATTTCCGGCACGAGCATGATGGCGGTCTGCCCGCGCTCGAGGACGAGTTGGATCGCTTGGAGGTAAATCTCGGTCTTGCCGCTGCCGGTGACGCCGTGGAGGAGAATGGGTTTGGGGGCGCGCGGGCGCGCATCCTCACTCGGAGGGACGCGCTCCTGCCCGTCCGTCGCATCCGGGGACGATGGGGACGCGCCGGAGCGCGTCCCTCCGAGTTGTTCGATCGCCGCGCAGACGCGCTCGAAGACGGCGAGTTGCTCGGTGTTCATCTCCAGCTTGCCGGCCGGGAGAAAGGTTTCGTTCTGGTGCGGGTCGCGTTCGACCGTCGCGCTCGCGGTCTGGACGAGCCCCTTTTTCACCAGCGCCTGGATGACCGAATGATTCGCGTCACACTTCTCGGCTAGTTCCGCGATCGCGACCGGCTTCCCGGCTTCCACGAGAAAGGCGACCGCCGCAGCCTGCAGCGGTGCTTTCTTTTGGAGCGCCTCGATTTCCTCCTCGCCGATCTCCCGGGCGAGCCGGGCGAAAAGCCGCGTCTGATGCCCGACCTCCGCCTTGCGAATGACATTCGGCAGCACGCTCTTCATCGCGGCCTCCAGCGAGCAGCAGTAATAATCGGCCATCCAGGCACCCAGCCGGAGGAGCAGCGGACTGAGGATCGGTTCCGCGCTCACGACCTCGGCGATCGGCTTCACCCCCGGCACGTCCGTCTCGTCGAGCAACTCGATCACCGTGGCCAGCATCGTCCGCGTCCGGACCGGCACCCGCACCCGGGAGCCAGGCTGCAAAGTGCCCGCGACCGCCTCGGGAAGCGCATAATCAAAGGCTTTCCCGGCGGAGTCATCGACCAGCACGCGGGCAAATTTCGGCATCGGCGCAGGATGCGACGGCGCGCTTTTTTGTCGAAGTTTTTTGTCCGCCCCGTATGACTGCGCGCGCCCCATGGTCCGATTGCTCCAACGCCTCATCCTCGTCCTGCTCTTCGCCGCGCTCGCGGCCGCGGCCTGGGTGCTGGCCCAGTCGCCCGATCCGACCTACACCCTCTATTCGTGGGTCGCGGGCACGCGCTATTCCCGTTACAACGCGCTAATCGCCGATCTGGCCAACAAACACGGGATCGATCCCCTGCTCATCAAAGCCATCGTCTGGCGCGAAAGCTCGTTTCATCCGGACAAAATCGGCACCGTCGGCGAGCGCGGCTTGATGCAGGTCGGCGAGGCGGCGGCCAAGGACTGGGTGCTGGCGAACAAGATCGAAACCTTCATGCCGACCGATCTTTTCGATCCGAAGACCAACGTCGAAGTCGGCACCTGGTATTTCAAAAAGGCGCTCGACCGATGGAGCGGCAAGGACGATCCGGTGCCTTTCGCGCTCGCGGAATACAATGCCGGGCGGGTGCGCGTAGACCGCTGGGTCGCGGAAAGCAAGCGCGGGGAAGTCACCGCGCGCGAACTGATGGGGCGTAAGAAACCGGCGACATCCTCGGAGCCCGAGGTCACCGCGCACGGTCTGATGGAGGCGATCGATTTCCCGACGACCCGCCGTTACATCGAAGACATCACCGCGCGCTACCGCTTTTACCAGGACCTCGGCACGGGGCGTTAGTCGCGCCTCACGCGCGCGGCCCCTGGCCCGGCGCCGTCGGCGCGCTCAGCGCAGCCTCACGTGACCGTCGGCGTAGAGCGTATTGAACTTCTTCCGCCCTCCGACCACGTCGGCCGGATGCACCGGCTCCCAATCCGTCGCGAGGCGCACCCGCGACTGCCTGCCTGGAAACTGCCCGCGCCGCATGTAGATCGTGATGTTCTGTACTTCCTCGTCCTCGGAATACGGCTCCCAGATGTAGCTCGCGCCCTTCTGGGCGAACTGATTGGGGCCCTTCAGGTCGGCCGGACACTGCAACTGCGTGGAGGTGATCCCGTAGCGCTTGAACACTTCCGTCAGCGGCTGCGCTTCGTCTTCCGGCTTGTGGATCGCATTGGCGGGATCGCTCTCGATGATCGGGAACCGGTTGTCGTTATCGTTGGCCGCGGCATGTGCGGCCATGCCGAGCTGGCGCAGGTTGTTCATGCACTTGGTCGTCTGGGCACGGGCGATCATCTGGGTGGTGATCGGGAAGACCATGCCGGCGAGCAGGGCAATGATCGAGATGACGAGCAGCAGCTCGATCAGCGTGAAGCCGCGGGGCGCGGGGCAAGACGTGCGGTTCATAGGATCAACGCCCGCCGGGTGCGGGGCCACTCTTCGCGGCTTGTTTGCGTTCGTTATATTTGCGGGCGCGCTGGGCCCGCTGCTCCGGCGAGCGTCGGGCGTCGCGGGCGGCCTGGCCCTTTTCCATGCGCTCTTCCATCGCTGGGTCGCTCATGATCTCCTGCATCCGCGCCATGCGCTGCTCGCGGGTCAGGTCGCGCATGCCTTCGAACATCTGCCGCCGCTCGTCGTGCTCCTTCTGCGCGACAGCGCGCTCGGCGGCCGGCAGCTTGTTGATCTCCGCCTGCATCCGTTGCTCAAAGTCTTCGCGGCTGCCGCGTTCCCGGTCAAAGCCGCCGCGGCCGCCATCGAACGATGCGAAGCGCGGGCCGTCGTCGTCGCCGCCGCCGTCCGGGCCGCCCCGTCCGCTGCCTTGGAGGAGGAATATTTCTTCGTATTGCCCCTGCGCCGCCTTGGCCAGTCGGGGGAGCGCCTTCGCGATCGGCCCGCTCTTCGGCGGCGCACTCACGTCGGGGTTCCAATCATTCGGATAGATAAAGCTCGCGGATACGGTCCGCGCCGCCTGCTGAAGATAGGCTTGCAGCTTCGGCTCCGCGGCTGGTTTCACCTCCCACGCATCCGCGCGGGGATCCGGCAGCACGGCCGGTTCGTCGCCGATCGTCGGCACGGGAATGGAGAGCGACTTCCAGCCTTCGACCTTTTGTCCGGCGGCGAAGGTCCCCAGCGCCGCGTCGATCGCTCCCTTGTCCGGCGCCACCAGATAGGCCAGCCGCCAGCGCGCGTCGGTCAGCGTGCTCAACGTTTCCAAGGCTTCGGCGAGCTTCACCTTCTCGACGTGCATCCGCACGGTCGCGTTGAGGTCGAGGTCGGTCCGGATCGTCACTCCACCCTGCTTCTCGATCGAGCGGATCACCTCGGCCAATGGCCGGTTCTCGGCCCGCACGGTGATCAGCCCCCAGTTTCCCCAGACGTGCCAGGCGATATTGCCGGCGAGGAGGAGAAGCGTGGCAAGGATCAGCCAGTGGTTGCGTTTCATAGGACGGTTTCCGACATAACGCCGCCGACCAGACGAAGTTGTGTAAGCAATTTCGCCTTGCGCGACGCACGGGTGGCGCGCCAATCGGGGAGAAATTACACGACGATGTTGACCAGCTTGCCCGGCACGACGACGACCTTCTTGATTTCCTTCCCGGCGGTCCATTCGGCGATCTTCGCGCTTCCGCGCGCGGCGGCTTCGATCTCCTCCTTCGTCGCATCCTTCTTCACGATGATCTTGTCGCGGACCTTGCCGTTCACCTGGATGGGCATCTCGATTTCGTCCTCGATGAGCAGGGCCGGGTCGTAAACCGGCCACGGCTCGGTGGCCAGCGGGCGGGTGTCGCCTTCCTCAAAACCGAGGCGCTCCCACAGCTCCTCGGTGAGATGCGGGGCAAAGGGGTTCAGCACCTGGAGCAGCGTGCGCAGGGCGGTGCGCGGGCGCGGGTTGGCGTTCGTGAAGGTGTTCACGAAGATCATCATCTGCGAGATCGCGGTGTTGAAGCTCAGCGCCTCGATGTCTTCGCCGACCTTCTTGATCGTCGCGTGGATGACCTTGAGCTGCGCTTTGTCCGGCGCGATGTCCACCACCGCGGGTGACAGTTCCCACTCGCCGGCCTGGTTTTCCTCCATCGCCAGCCGCCAGACGCGCGCGAGGAAGCGCGACACGCCTTCGACACCGTTCATCGACCACGGTTTGGTCGCTTCGAGCGAGCCCATGAACATCTCGTAACAGCGCAGCGCATCGGCGCCGTATTCGGCGATCACGTCGTCGGGGTTGATCACGTTACCGCGCGACTTCGACATTTTCTGCCCGTCTTCGCCGAGCATCAGCCCCTGATTGACGAGCCGCTGGAAGGGCTCCGGCGTGCTCAGGTGGCCCAGATCATAGAGCACCTTGTGCCAAAAGCGGGCATACAACAGGTGGAGGACGGCATGCTCGGTCCCCCCAACATATAGATCCACCCCGCCGGGAGACGGTTGGGTGGCTCGGGGACCCGTGCCGAGAACGGCGCGGTCCGCACTCGAGGGGCCGTCGGTACCGAGTTGGGTGGCCGTGGGGTCGCTCTGTGAACCGGCGCGGTCCACACTCGAGGGGCCGCCGGTCCCGAGTCGGGTGGCCGTGGGGTCGCTCTGTGAACCGGCGCGGTCCGCACTCGAGGGGCCGCCGGTCCCGAGTCGGGTGGCCGTGGGGTCGCTCTGTGAACCGGCGGCAGGCAGCGGCCCCTTCATCCAGTAGCTTTCCGCCTCCCGCCCGACAAAGCGCTCGCTATTCCGGGCATCGCAATAGCGCAGGTAATACCAGCACGAGCCCGCCCATTGCGGCATCGTATTCGTCTCGCGGGTCACCACCGGGCCGTCCATTTCTGCGCCCTCGATGACGCCGAGCGACGGCAGCGGGAACACCGCGGAAGTGCGGTCGGTGCCGCGCTCGTGATGGGTCGGCCGGTACTGCACCCAGTCGTGCGCCCTGGCGAGCGGCGGCTCGCCGGTGCCGGTTGGTTTGAAGTCGGCGAGCTCCGGCGGGTGCAGCGGCAGTTCGGTTTCGCGGAGCGCGCGATGCTGGCCGTCTTCCCAGATGATCGGGAACGGCTCGCCCCAGTAGCGCTGGCGGCTGAAGAGCCAGTCGCGCAGTTTGAAATTGATCGTCTTCCGGCCGAGGCCCTGCGCTTCGAGCAACCGCGTGATTTCCGCTTTCGCGTCGAACGTCGGCAGGCCATCGAGCGGGCCGGAATGCACGGCGTACCCTTCGCCGACGAAACACTCCAACGGCTCGGCGCTGCACGGACTTTCGCCGCTGAAGCCGAGGCGCGGCGTTTCGCTGACCACTTCGCGGATGGGCAGGGCAAACTTGCGGGCAAACTCCCAGTCGCGCTCGTCGTGCGCCGGCACGGCCATGATCGCGCCCGTGCCGTAGCCGAGCAGGACGTAGTCGGCGACCCAGATCGGGATGCGCTCGTGGTTCACTGGATTGATCGCAAACGCGCCCGTCCAGACGCCGGACTTTTCCTTGGCCAATTCCGTGCGCTCGAGGTCGCTCTTGCGCGCCGTCTTTTCCCGATACGCCTCGATCTCCGCGAGCTGCTCCTCGGTGACGATGCGATCGACCAGCCCGTGCTCCGGCGCCAGCACCATGTAAGTCGCGCCGTAGAGCGTGTCCGGCCGCGTGGTGAAAACGGTGATGTTTTCCCCCGAACCATCGACCGTGAAATGCACCTCCGCGCCTTCGCTGCGCCCGATCCAATTCTGCTGCAAAAGTTTGATCCCGATCGGCCAGTCCAGCCCTTCGAGTTCGTCGATCAACCGCTGCGCGTAAGCCGTGATCCGCAGCATCCATTGCCGCATCGGCTTGCGGATGACCGGGAATCCGCCCACCTCGCTCTTGCCATCGACGACCTCTTCATTGGCCAGCACGGTGCCGAGTTCCGGGCACCAATTCACCGCCGCTTCCGCCACATAGGCGAGCCGCACGCTGTCCGGGTTGTCGCCTTTATACGTCGCGATCGGCTCCGCGCGCTGCGTCTCGGGATTGAACCACGAGCCGTAGATCTGGAGGAAAATCCACTGCGTCCAGCGGTAGTAGCCGGGATCAGTCGTATTCACTTCGCGCTGCCAATCGTAGCCGAGGCCGATGCGCTGAAGCTGGCCTTTGAAGCCCGCGACATTCTGCGCCGTGGTCACCGCCGGATGCTGCCCGGTCTTGATCGCATATTGTTCCGCGGGCAGGCCAAACGCGTCCCAGCCCATCGGATGGAGGACGTTAAAGCCGCGCGTCTTTTTGTAGCGCGCGATGATGTCCGTCGCGAGATAACCGACCGGATGCCCGACGTGCAGCCCCGTGCCGCTCGGGTAGGGAAACATATCGAGGACGAAATACTTCGGCTTCGCGGGGTCGAAGCCGGGCTCGCCCGGATTCGGCGTGTGAAAGGTCTGCTGCGCCTCCCAATAGGCCTGCCACTTGGGTTCGATGTAGTCGAAAGGATACGGTTTGCGGCGCTCGGTGCTCATAGGGACGGGAGGGAGAACATCCAACATCCAACGCCCAACATTCAACCTTCAAGTGCCCGCCTCGATCCGCGCTCCCGTTGGCCAGCGACGACTCTTCATTCGATGTTGGATGTTGGGCGTTGGATGTTGGATGTTCCGCCTCCACATGCCTCGCCTCCTCATCGCCACGAAGAACGCCCACAAGACCGCCGAGATCCGCGCCATCCTCGGCGCGCCGTGGACGGTGAGCGACCTGAACGACCACCGCTCCGCGGTCTCGCCTGAGGAGACGGGCGCGAACTTCGCCGAGAACGCCGCGATCAAAGCCGCCGCCGCGTCGCACACCTTCCCCGGCCTCGTGCTCGCGGACGATTCCGGGCTCGAGGTCGATGCGCTCGACGGCGCGCCCGGCGTCTTTTCCGCCCGCTACGCCGGCCCCGCCGCGACCGATGCCGACAACCGCGCCAAGCTCCTGCACGAGCTGTCCGCCGACGGCGCCCGCGGCAAGGAACGCTCGGCGCGCTTCCGCTGCGTGCTGGTGGTGGCGCGCGACGGCGCAACGCTCGGCACCTTCGACGGCGCGGTCGAGGGGATGATCATCAACGCCGAGCGCGGCGAAGGCGGCTTCGGCTACGACGCGCTCTTCGTGCCGGCGGGCTACTGCGAGACCTTCGCGCAGCTCGCGGCCGAGGTGAAAAACCGCGAGAGCCACCGCGCCCGGGCGCTCGTCAAAGCCCACGAGTTCCTCAAAACGCTAGCCGACGGCCCGCGCTAACCCGGAGGGACGCGCTCCCGCGCGCTCCCCGATCGCCGGCGCGCCAGAGCGCGTCCTCGTCCTCAGCTCTTCGACGGCGGCACCGCCAGCGAAGCGGCCTTCGCCCCGCCACTCTTCAGCGTCTCGTAATCGGCCCGGCGCTTCTCCGCCTCCGCCTTGGCTGCCTCGACTTCCTTCGCCGCGGCAACCGACGCCTGCTCAGCCTGCGCCTTCTTCGTCTCCGCGCTCTTCGCGATGTCCGGCATTTCCTTCTGCAGCTTGGCCGCGAGCAGCGTCGCCGCCGCCACGGACTTCTTCGTCACCGCCAGCGCTTTCTCCACAACGGCCGAATCCTGCACCGCGGTCTTCAGCGCGCGCTTCACTTCGTCGAGCGTCTCCTGCGCCTTGGCAAATTCCGCCTGCGCGGCCTTCACCGACGGCGCTTCGAGGTTCTTGACCTTGGCCGCGGTCAACGCCGCCTGGGTCTTGGGGATCTCCGCTTTCAAGGCCGCGGATTTCTTCTCGGACTCGACGAACTCCGGCGACCCGGCGGTCAGCGCGGCGTGAGCTTCCTTGAGTTTCGCGGCTTCCGCGTTCTGCTCGGCCAGCTTCTTCGTGAGTCCGTCCACGTCGCCGACCGGCGGCGCGTTCTCCGCGGCCGCCTTCGCGGCTTTGTCCTTTTCCGGCACCGCCGTCTCGGCAGCAGCGACCGTTTTCTTCGCCGCTTCGACCGCCGCGCGGGCCTTGGTGAAAGCCGCTTCCTTTTCCTGAATCTTGGCCGGCCCTTCGGCGACGGTTTTCTCCGCAGCGGCCAGGTCAGTGCGCGCTTTCTCGGCGGCGAGCGGCGCATCCTTCACGGCCTGCAGGAGTTGGGCGAGCTGCGCTTCTTTTTCGGCCAGCGTGCGGCGCGCGTTGTAGGAGGACTGCAAAACTCGGGCGATCTTCCAGCGCTCGGCGTCCGACTTGGCAGCGGCGAGTTGCGCGGTTGTCTGCTCCAGCGCGGCTTTGACCTTCGCGAGTTCGGCTTCCGCGGCCTTGACCGCAGCGCCCGGCGGCACGGGCTTCCGCGCATCGGCAAGTTTGGTGTCGGCTTGCTGCAGCACCTTCGTGGCAGCGGCCATTTTCGCGGGTTGCTCGCCGCGCACTTTCGCCAATTCGCCTGCCGCCTTGGCGATCTCTGCCTTGCGCGTTTCGATCTGCTTGCCTGCGGCGTCCCGCGCCGCGATTTTCGCCTTGGCTTCCTGCTGCGCCGCCGTGATCTCCGGCTCGGGCGCGCTGGTCGTCTGCTTGGCCGCGATCGCCTTGCCCGCTGCTTCGGCGGCAGTCTTCGCTTCGCTCAACGTCTTTTCCAGCGCCGGTAGCTGACCCTTGAGTTCCGCCACGCGCTTCTCTGCACCCGGCACCGCCGCCTTGAGATCTTCGATCGTCTTGGCCGCAGCCGCACGGCCCGCTTCCGCAGCGGCGATCACCGCCTTGGATTTCTCTTCCTCGACTAGGCGTTCCGCTTTGAGTTTCGCTTCGGCCGTCGGCACTTGCTGTTGCAGCACGGGCAGCGCCGCCTGCGCATCGGCGAGCTGTTTGGTCGTCGCCACCATCCGGTCCGCGATGGACGGCGGATTGGAGGACAGTTCGCCGAGCGTTTTGCCTTCGAGGCTGGTCACGCGGATCTGGCCGGTCCAGTCGCCGACGATCACCCGGTCGTTTGCCAGGCCGGTGCGCAGCGCGATGTCGGCCATCGGCTCCGTCTTGCCGAGCTGCTTGCCGTTCTGATCCCAGACCTTGGCGATCTTGTCGCGGCCGCAGGAGACGAGTTTTCCGTCCGGGGTGAAATCAACCCACGCCGCACCGCCCGCGTGCGCGGCCCAGTTGCGGATTTCTTTCCCCTCTTTCGCGTCCCACAAAACGATCTTCCCGTCCTCGCTCGACGATGCCAGCACGCCGGGCATAAACGCCAGGCCAGTGACCATCGCCTTGTGTCCGGGCAATGTGTTGAATTCCTTGCCCGTCGCGCCTTCCCAAATGTAGATGCCGCCGCTGCGATCCGCGGTCGCGAGATAACGGCCATCCGGCGAGAAAGTGACCGCGGTTACCCAGTCGGTGTGCTTTTTGATCGAATGGATCAGTTTGCCGTCCTTGGTCGCGTAAATCTTCAACAGCTTCGTCGGTCCGCCGAGGGCGATGAATTGCTGGTCGGCGCTGAGATCGGCGGCAAGCACCTGGTCGAATTCATTGCCGACAGTGGCGATGCGTTCGCCGGTCTTGATGTCCCAGAGCGCGACTTTGCCGGACTTGCCGCCGAGGCCGCCGCCGGTGAGCAAAAGCTGGCCGTTGCGGCTGAATTTGATGATCGAGGGAAAACCTTCCGGGAACGGCAGCACGCCGAGCGGCTGGAGCGTCTCGGTGTTGTAGAGCAGGACTTGTTTTTGCCCGCCGATGGCGACCAGCGGTGCCCACGGACTGACGGCGAGCGCGGTCAGCGCATTGGTCGAGCGGGTGCGCACGTAGGGCTCGAGCGGCAGATCGCCGGGCATCGGCGGCGGACCTTCCGGGCGCTCCAGCGAAACCACCGCCACTTTGACGTTGTTGCTGGCCACGGCGATCGCTTTACCGGTGGCATTTTCAAGAAGCTGGCCGGCGATCCATTTCTCCATGATCGACAACTCTGCTTCGTTCAACATGTCGCCCTTCGGCGGCATCTTCGGTTCCTCGATGCCCTTCACACATTTGAAGAGCAGGCTCGCGGCGGCGTTGCCGGACTGCACGACCTTGCCGTTTTCGCTCCCTTCGAGCGTGGCCTGATAGGTCGAAAGGTCGAGACCCGCCTTCTTTTTGTCCGGGTTGTGACAGTTCAGGCAGGCATTGCGGAAGACCGGCAGGACGTGATCGTCGAAGGTGATCTTCTCCTGGCCGTGAGCGCTGAGCGCGGCCGCGATGGTGGCAGTGAGGACAGCGAATTTTTTCACAGCGAATCAGTGGTTGAACATGAACTCCTTGGCATTGAGCAACGCCCAGAAGATGTCGTGGTAAGCCTTCGGTTGTTCCTCCGTCACGCCCCAGTATTTCTCGAGCTTCAGCAGTTCGGCCTCGGTCGGGAACCGGCCAAAGCAGCGCAGAAACAGGTCACCCGTGATTTCCCGCGGCGTGCGGTTGGAATCCATGAGTTTCTTGATCACGCCACCCTGCCGGATTTTGCCCTCGATGGTCGTGCCGTTCAGCAAATGCAGCGCCTGGCTGAGCGTTGGGCCGACTTCTTCGCGGCTGCAGATTTCCACGCGGTCGCGACGACCGAAGGTGGTCAGGAAGTAGTTCGTGGTCCGGCCATCGACGATTTTCACGGAACTTGCGCCCGCCGACAGACCGGGGAACTTCTCCTTGTCCTTCGTCTCGGTCACCTGGCTGATGCTGTCGAGCAGCACCTCGGCGCGCATCCGGCGGATCGTCGCCTTGGCGAAATTCCGATCGTCGAGTTCGTTCGTCTCGTTCGGCCGGGTGCCGGTCTGGTAAGCGCGAGAATTGCAGATGTCGCGGACGACCGCGCGCAGATTGTAATTGGTTTCAATGAGCCGCTTCGCCAGCGCGTCGAGCAGTTCCGGGTTGGAAGCCGGGTTCGAGATGCGCACGTCGTCCACGGGTTCGACGATTCCGCGGCCCATATACTGTGCCCAGACCAAATTGGCGACGTGGCGCGGGAAATAGGGGTTCTCCGGGCTGGCAATCCAATCAGCCAGCAACTCCCGGCGGTCCTTGCCCTTGGTGTCCGGGACCGCGCCGCCCAGGAATTTTGGCGCCACCGACTTGTTGCCCACCGGGTGCCGCGCTTCACCGCTGGCGCTGTTGAAGACAATCTTCTCGCGTGGGTCTTCGCCGACCTTCCGGCCGACCTGCGTGAAGAATCCGACGAAACCGTAATAATCCTCCATCGTCCAGCGATCGAACGGATGGTTGTGGCATTGCGCACATTGCATGCGGATGCCGAAGAAGGCCTGCGCCGTGTCTTCCGCCAGCTTCAGCGGGCTGGTTTCGAGCTGGTAATAATTGACCGCCGGATCCTCGAAGTTCGAACCGTTCGAGCTGATCATGCGGCGGGCGATTTCGTTGATCGGCACGTTCTTGCCCAACTGGTCGTGCAGCCACGAATAATAGCCGAGCACCGCCTTGTAGCTGGCGCCCTGGTTGTTGTTCGGCTCGGTGCGCAGCTGGAGGAGTTCGCTCCATTTCAACGCCCAGACGTCCGTGAATTCCGGGCGCGCGAGCAGTTCGTCGATCTTCTTGGAGCGCTTCTGCGCGTCGGTGTCTGCAAGGAATTTGGTGATCTCGTCGGGCTGCGGCAGCGTGCCGGTGATATCGATCGTGGCGCGACGCAGGAAGGTTTCGTCATTGCACAGCCCACTCGGAGTGATGCGCAGGTTGCGCAGTTTTTCGTCCACGAGTTGGTCCACGAAGTTCCGCTGCTCGATCGGCGGCCATTCAAATTTCAGAGCCTTCGGAATGACGATGACCTGCGTGCCGACGGTGAAGGTCCCGTAACGCGCCATGACGAACGCCTCGCCGCGCTGG